>QNYF01000232.1 GCA_003978695.1 Desulfobulbus sp.
GTCATGGACATCATCATGGATAGTTCGTCCCTTGTCCGGCTGCTGCACCTGGTCAGCCCGACCCTGCCCACCGGGGCCTACAGTTATTCGCAGGGGTTGGAATGGGCTGTAGAGGCGGGCTGGATTATTGACAGCGTAAGTCTTGGCAGCTGGCTTACCCTGATCGGGGCGCAATCCATCGGCCAGGTCGATGTTCCGCTTCTGGCTCGGATGTATACGGCTGTACACAACGGTGACCGGCAACAGCTTGGCCGCTGGCGTGACCTTTTGCTTGCCTGCCGGGAGACATTCGAGCTGAGAGAGGAAGAACGAGTCCGTGGCCGTGCCCTGGCTACCCTTTTGACACAACTTGATCTTCCGGGAATGCAACCTTTCAGCAAGATCCTGACCACCTGCCAGTTGGCAGGCTTTGCCTTTGCCGCAGCCGGCTGGAATATTGCGTCTGCTGATGCCGCCACCGGCTACGGTTGGGCCTGGCTGGAAAACCAGGTGTTGACCGGCATGAAGATCATCCCCCTTGGACAGAGCGAAGGCCAGCGCCTGCTGGTTGACTTGAGCTCGGCAATGCTGGAGTTCGTCAATACCGGCCTGCACCTGGAAGATGAGGAAATCGGTGGCTCAACCCCGGCCCTGGCCATCGCTTCAAGCCTGCACGAAACCCAGTATACCCGGTTATACCGATCATAAAGGAGATCATTGTGACAGAGAAAAAACCACCCCTGCGTCTGGGCATCGGCGGCCCGGTCGGCTCCGGCAAGACAGCCCTCATCGAGGCCTTATGCCGCATGATGCGGGATAGCTGCGAAATAGCGGTTGTCACCAACGATATCTACACCCGTGAGGACGCAGAGTTTCTCACCCGCAGTCAGGCCCTGCCCGCCGAACGGATCATCGGGGTGGAAACCGGCGGCTGTCCGCATACGGCCATCCGGGAAGACGCCTCCATGAACCTGGCTGCGGTCGATGATCTCAGCCTCTGTTTTCCGAATCTTGATCTCATTATCATTGAAAGCGGCGGTGACAACCTGAGCGCCACCTTCAGTCCGGAACTGGCAGACCTTGCCATCTATGTCATAGACGTGGCCGCCGGTGATAAAATCCCCCGCAAGGGCGGACCCGGCATCACCAGAAGCGACCTGCTGGTCATCAACAAGATCGATCTTGCTCCCATGGTCGGAGCCTCACTTGCCGTGATGGAGGCTGACACCAGGAAAATGCGCGGTAACAAGCCCTTTGTCTTTACCAACATGAAAACCGGGCAGGGGCTGGATGCAATACATACCTTCATTCAGGATGAGGGAATGTTGCCTTCTGTCTGAACTTGATATTGTCTGACATCTGGCCTCTTAGCTGAAAAAATGCCCTTTTCTTAAACCAAACACCTGCAAAAACATTCTCGGTCCCTGCGGTTCCACATTTTGGCAGCAACAAAAAAACTGCCTTCCCGGCACGGAGCATCCAGCTCGGAAAAAGGTTGATTCTCAATGTACTCTATCCGCCGCATGAGCAAAACATACCCTCTTGGTTGTGAGGTTGAAAAAAACAAGACACATTGTAACTATTCATCTGCACCCCATCTTGAGGCAATCAGGCCGCCTCACATAGGCGGGCTATAGTTCGTTGGCCTGCTTGCCACAATATGGAGCACATCTGAACAGCAGACCACACGTTATGCTAAAGTCGTGGTGCTGCCTGAATAGTTACGACACATTTGTCCTGTACGGGAGCAGCCATCAATATGAGGGAGGGGTAATTGAGACAACAATGACGATAAAGAGAAACTCCATATTCTAAAAAAAGCTATGAGACAGTAAGAGAATATGGAAAAGGAACCTCCCTTCTTTTTTACCTTGCCAGAACATAACGCTATCACATATTCTGTAATGTAAGTACAAAACAGTATACTCGGGGGGGGCTTGATGAGCAGCGAGAGTCAGGTACCTCTTGTATCCCACCATTTAACAGGAATCATCTCTACCAAGAGTAATAAATTCATGCCGGATCACTTCAGCATAAAAAGGCGCCATCCCCGAATTTTTTTCAGTTCCAACGATCAGATAAATGCCATTATCTCTTCTACAGAAAACCCGCAGGCATCTTTTTCCGGGTCCGTGCTCAACTTAAGCCAGGGAGGATTACAGCTCAGCCAAAAAAGAAGTGAGTACAGAGGACTACAGGCTGAAGACACCCTGATAATACGACGGATTCCAGGGTTTAACGAACTCATCCCCCTTGCTGACATCCCGGCAAAAATTGTTTGGCTTATGAATAATCAACACCTGAATCATGTTATCATGGGAATCGCATTCACGATTCTGACCGGCAATCAGGTGCAAACGCTTAAATCTTTTGTCAACACCTGGCTGGCTCTGCATCAGGAATGAAAAAACATAGAAAAAAAAGGGGGGGGAAACAACTGTACTACGGCTCAATGACGTTTGTATCTTTTTCGTTTTTTATGCCACTTCCAAGCCCAGGGAGAGACGGGATGGCTTGCACGCCAGAGTCCAATTTTTCTGGCCTTTGCCCTGTCCTGCAAATCCTGCATGTTGGAACACAATGGTTGATCCCGGCAATATCTGGGATACATCCAGGCAAATCCTTCCCGGACAAGTTCACTGTTGACCAAACCTGCTGAGCTTCTGACAAGAGCAACAGTTCTTCCATACCGATCGATATCCCTGGGCTCTACTGTAACGTTTTTATGAAAGATCTTTTTCTTTAACGCTTTCTTTGCCCTGTTCCCAAAATCCTGTCCCCACTCGGGGCAGTCGATCCCGTAAAGACGGATCTCTACAATCTTATGTCCTCTTTTAACCCGGAGGCTGTCACCATCCAGCACCTTAACCACATACCCTTCCCACCCTGAAGCTGATGGCAAGGCTAAGATAAACAAGAAAAACAGAACCAATATCCCGGAAAAAATTTTACCCTTCATTCTTGATTTCTTTAGCAGAAATGCCATACCGTTTCATCTTATCATACAACGCAGTCTTGCCGATTTTCAAATCAGCAGCCACCTTGGTAACATTACCTTTGTACATACTTAACGCCTGGTATAAAACATCTGCTTCATATTCTGCAATCAACCCTTTAAGGGGTAACTCACCTATTTTACTTATCATATCAGCTTTAGTACTGGAGACCTCGTCCTGTTCAGAGCTGCGATCAAACAGTAAATCATCTTCGGTTATCATCTTGCCCTTGGCCATAAGTACAGCCCGTTGGATAAGATTTTCAAGCTCCCGGACATTACCGGGCCAGTCATGTAGCAACAGCCGATTGATGAGAGATTGGGGCACAAAATCAATGTCTTTTTTAAACGCTTCCCGGTAATGTTTAACAAAATGGGAAACCAGCTCAATAATATCTTCTTTACGCTCCCGGAGCGGGGGAATATTGATATTAATAATATTCAGCCGATAGTACAAATCAAGCCTGAATCGCTTTTGCTCAACAGCCTCGACAAGGTCAACATTGGTTGCGGCAATAACCCGCACATCAATTTTCACGGGTTCAGTTCCGCCCACCCGGACAATTTCGCCATTTTGTAAAACCCGCAGCAATGAGGCCTGCATCCTGGGGCTGATATCTCCTATCTCATCAAGGAAAATAGTGCCTCCGTTCACAACCTCAAACTTTCCCTTCTTACGGGCCACAGCCCCTGTAAAAGCACCTTTTTCATAACCAAAAAGATCACTTTCCAGAATGGAATCATTAATGGAATTACAGTTGATTTTCAGAAAAGGACGATCATCTCTGTCACTCAATGCCTTTACGAAATTGGCAACCAGTTCTTTACCCGTACCGGACTCTCCTGTGATAAGAATAGTCGCATCAGATTTTGCTACCTGATGAACCATTTCCCGGAGTTCGCGCAAAGCTCTGCTGCTGCCGACCATGCGATCGGCGTCATGGTGATACCCGAGTTGGTGTTTGAGGGTGTTAATCTGACTTGCCAGCCGTTTCCTGGTTTCCTGACTTTCCTCAAGTTCTACAATCTTCTGTTTAAGAATATCTTCAATATTGTCATTAAAATTTAACAGCTCTTTCTCGTTCTTTTTTTGCCGCGTAATGTCCCGCATTACCAGCAAAGCCACCTCTTTTTCTGAATCGCTCTCAAAGGGGACAACAGAGTACTCAACGGAAACACCCTGTATTGTTGCCTCCCCCGGAATTCCGGGAGGATCAGCAACTGTTGAAGAAGAAGTGAAAATGGAGTTGCCAAGGGCGAGGCGTAACTCGTCGCAACAGAGGTGTTCCTGTAAATCACCAAACCTCTCTATCGCACACCTATTCTGGTATTCTATGATGAAATCATCACGTACTAGAAAAACCATAATCGGCATGGCGTCGAGAAGGGTCTGCCAGTTTTTAACCAACCGGTTGACCTCTTTTCTGGTTTTTTGTAACTCACTCTTTGAATCCGGCACCAATTTCGCCTCTGGTATTTATGATATACTGAAAGCCGTAAGCCATTGTCTGCAAGAACTCTTACAACCAACAAATTTATGTTATTTAAAGCAAATGAGGCTGATAAATTTTTCGATCATAAAGATACTCTATTGGAGAAGAATAATAAAATAATTTTCCGATAAAACGGAATTATTTTACTAAAAACTTGCATCTACAAAACAGGAGAGAGGAGAGAATAATCGTAAAAAAGATTATAAATCAGGAAGATCATCCACAAAATGCTGTTGTTTAAGAAGATGATCAACAAGCTGTTTATGCCCTGAAGGAAAGGGATAATCTACCAGTCCAGTACCTGTACTCCAGCGGTACTGCAATGCAGCATTGAGCACAGGGGTTCCCTCCCCGCCCACCAATGAACAGGTAAAACCATGGAGAGTAACCCTGTATTTTGTGTAATGATGTACGACGACAAAAAAAGGTTGTAAATCTCCCACTATGAAAGCTGTTTTCTTCTCTATTTCCCTTCTAGCCGCCTGTTGAGGTGTCTCCCCCTGTTTCAGCCTGTCGCCGGGGAATTCCCAGAGGCTTCCCCATACACCATCGGGCTTACGCTGCTGGATATAGTACAATCCCTGATGTTCTATAATTCCGCAGGCCATGACAATATCGATTGCTTTTCCCTTTTTTAGACGAACGGGACGTGCCTCAACAGTTTCACGCTCCAATGCAAGGCAATAGCTGGCCAGAAAACAACTGGAACACTCGGGATTTCTGGGTTTACATATCAGCGCACCAAACTCCATCAAGGCCTGATTAAACATCCTGGCCCTTCCCCCGGGCAAAAGCCTTTGAGCCATATCGCGCAACAAACTCTGACTGCGACCATTTTTGACAGGTTGTGCAATATCAAGTAATCGGGTAAAAAGACGCTCCACATTGGCATCAAGCAATGGGAAATCCTCATTAAACGCAATAGACATAATAGCTGCAGCAGTATAAGGTCCTATTCCTGGCAGTGCGAGGAGTTTGGCATAATCGGCAGGCAGTTGGCCATCATGGGTCTTCATAATGGCTTGGGCGGCAAGAACAATATTTTTTGCCCTTGAATAGTATCCGAGCCCTTCCCAGGCCTTTAAGATCAGCAACTCTTGTGCTGCAGCCACGGCCTCAATATCCGGAAACCTGTCAATCCATCTCAAAAAATAGTCAACGACCCGATCCATCTGGGTTTGCTGGCCCATTATTTCTGAAATCCAGATATGGTAGGGAACATAGTTTTTTCTCCAGGGAAAATCTCGCTGATGACTGGCAAACCAGGCAAGCAAAGCATCCTGAATGGCTGGAATGTTTTCTCTAAAAACGCCATCCACCGGCTCTGATTCGATTTTTTTATGTGAGGTCATCCTGATTTTTGCCTGTAAATCGAAATGGTGCTTTATTCCCTTTACTGCGTAGCCAGTTGAGAGATTTTCGGACTTTTTGATTCTGCACAAGTCTTTCTAATACAAATTCCCTGCCCGGAAAATTCATCATGGATAAGCCAATGAGAATGGTAAGTATCCCCTGCCCGGGCAGAAACAGCATGGCTACACCAGCGGCCAGAAAAACCAGACCAACACCATTACGGAGAACCAACAGTATAACTCTGACCGGAAGAGCGTGTGATGAGACACGGGGAGGCGCAACACGATGTTTGATAAAAAAATCTGTTTCAAGACGAAGAATCAGCCAGGGGATGAAAACAATACTGGCAAAAAATGTAACTACTGACAGGAGTCCGAGCCATTCAAGAAGACGGTTTATAGTCAGTGATTTCATTATACCCCCGGATCTCCAGCCAAACCTTCACCATATTGAAGAAGCCACAGACGCCACTGTTCAGCATTCCCTCTATGCAGCATTTTTATCCCGCGTGACGGCAGCGCGGCCAGAAGATCAGGCTCCATTCCCGGGATAAAACCGGAAACAAGATACAACCCATTATGCCAGAAACCAGTATCTTCAAACAGCCTGATGAGTAAACCCTTATACAAATTGGTTATGACCAAATCAAAATCCATATCAGGCAGGGATTCCATAAGGTCAAACGGCTGAACATCTATCTGGTCCCCGCAGAGATTCCGTTGTACATTCTTCCTTGCCACATCTACCGCAAGAGGATTATTATCAAGAGCCACAATCCTGCGAACACCAAGCCTGGCCGCAGCTATTGCCAACAATCCAGTACCGGTTCCCAGATCAAGCACACTGTTGATTTTCATGCCTGATTCAAGAATAACCAGCTCTAAGGTCTCAAGGCAGAGACGGGTTGTGGCATGAAAACCCGAGCCAAAAACAACACTTGGATCAAGAAGAATTTCCTGCATGCCGGGCTGAAGATTACCCTCGGGTTCCCATACAGGTCGTATCTGCAAGGTCTTGGTCGAAAAAGAGCGTATCTCTACTCCTGCCTCCCAATCATCGTAACCAAGTTCTGCCTGATACACTATCGAAGCACCGGAAGCACGGCAGAGTGACGCAATAAAATCCTCTTTAGGCTGATGGAAAAACAGGATTGCCGTTTCATCTTCAATCCAGATACCTATGAGATCAGGATCAACAATCGATGGAAGATCACATCGGTCGAGATAGTAGACATAGAGGCGGGAGTAGCAGGTATAGGGGGGACGAAGCATAGAAACACTCGTGAAAAGATTGCTGTTCAGGGAAAAAATTGTAAAGAGGAGGTAAAAACACTCCACGAACCAGGAAAAATCACAGAGTTTCATCATTTTCTCTGTTCAAGCCCACTATAACATGCTAAATTATAAAGAATAAAGGATAATTCTTACATCTTCTCTTACCCTTCGGTGACCAATGTCCATGCCTGACATCCTCAGTTCTCTCAGGTGGCAGGATATCGCAGATATCCTGATTGTCTCCTATATTATTTATCGCGTCATCCTTCTCATCCGCGGCACACGAGCAGTACAGATGCTCGTAGGAATTATTGTTATCACAATAATTTATTTCATCTCCAACCAGCTCAATCTCCTCACCCTGCACTGGCTGCTGCGCACATTTTTAAGTTCGATTCTGCTTATTATTATCATTGTTTTTCAGCGCGACATCAGACGCGCCCTCACCCAGATGGGAAAAACACCATTTCAAAAGAACCAGGACATGGCTGTTCAGGATCTGGGTGAAGTTATTTCAGCAGCAGTTTACATGGCAAGACGCCGCATTGGAGCACTCATAATCCTTGAGAGGGACAACGGACTCAGGGATTATATTGAATCGGGTTTTATCCTGGATGCTAACCTTTTGCACGAACTGCTCGTGGCAATTTTTTTCCCCATGTCACCCATGCACGATGGAGGTGTGATTATCCGGGATGGACGAATCCACTCTGCCGGCTGCTTATTACCATTATCTAAAAACCCCGGAATTGCCAAACGATACGGAACAAGACACCGTGCAGCCCTTGGTCTTTCCGAAGAAACGGATGCGGTAATCCTTGTGGTTTCAGAAGAAACCCAGGAAATATCAATTGTCCAAAACGGCAAAATTATGCCGCTTTCAGATGAAGAAAAACTTACCAGTGAATTACAGCAAATTTTTCTCACCCAAGGGAACACCACTCCTCTATGGAAAACCTGGATCAACAAAAAAAGCACTCTTTCAGGCACAGACTGACCGGTAAGGCCAACCGGAAGGATCTGCTGTTCAAGATTTTATCCCTCTGCCTCGGCACGTTACTCTGGTATCTGGTTGTCGGGGAAGATCAGGTAGATATGAACATACAGGTCCCTATAGAGATTCTTAATCTACCGGAAAATCTTGTTATCTCCAACCAGTTTAAAAGACAACTCAATGTGACCGTTCGCGGCCCCCGCAGCATCATTCAAGATTTAAAAAATCGTAATATTTCCCGACCGGTCGACCTGTCAACAGCAGAACCGGGCGCAATAGTTATCAAGAACACGAAAGATTCTATCCCGCTGCCCCAGGGAATAAGCGTACTGCAGTTGCAACCGGCAAACATTACCCTGGCCATTGATCGGCTCATTCAAAAAGCCCTGCCAATTTCTCCCGTAACAGAGGGGAAAGTTTCCCCCGGATACAGGCTGGCAAAAATAACGCTTGAACCTGATAAAATTGTTGTAACCGGGCCTCAGACTATCCTGAACCCCTCTGTTTCATTAAAAACGTATGTCATCAACGTCAACAATCTCAACCATTCCATCACCCTTCCCGTGCACCTCAATCTACCCGCTGAGTTTATTGACCTGATTGGTGAGACCGTGGTCGTTGCGAAAATTGAGGTTAAGGAAAAAATGGTTACTAAAACAATTAAGAATATCCCCATCAATGTCAGAGATTCCCCCCATTCTGTCAAAATCAAACCCCATACCCTCTCTGTTGTAGCAGAAGTTGCGGAAAACCTTATAAGGGACACTCCCGTCCCCTCAATGCTTTTCAGAGCCTATGTCAATGCGAATAATATCGAAAAACCACAGGAAGTCGTGGTTACGGTAAACGGTGTTTCTGTCCCCGGCCACGAACCGATAACTATCAAATCCCATAAACCTCTCAAGGTTCGTGTATCACCCGCTAAAAAGGCTAAAACCGTCAAAAAAAATACAAAAAAGAAGGAAAAATAATGCGACAACTCTTTGGAACAGATGGTGTACGGGGAGTAGCCAATATCTACCCCATGACCACGGAAATTGCCATGCAGATTGGCAGAGCCATCGCCTTTATTGTCAAAACCCAGACCAAAGGGCATCATATTGTTATTGGTAAAGACACCCGGCTCTCTGGCTACATGATTGAAAATGCTCTTGCGGCCGGTGTCTGCTCCATGGGGGTTGATGTCCAGCTGCTCGGCCCCCTGCCCACCCCGGGTATCGCCTTTATTACAACCTCCATGCGGGCGGATGCAGGGGTTGTCATATCTGCATCGCATAACCCTTTTCAGGACAATGGTATTAAGATTTTCTCAAGAGATGGCTTCAAACTGCCCGATGAGGTTGAACTGAATATCGAAGATCTTATTTTTTCTCAAAAAATGGCCGCCTTACGACCTGTTGCCGATGAAGTCGGTAAAGCCACCCGCATTGAAGACGCAAATGGCCGTTATATTGTCTTTTTAAAGCATACCTTTCCAACAAAATACACGCTGGATGATTTTCATATCGTTCTGGACTGTGCTCATGGAGCAACATATAAGGTTGCCCCGTATGTTTTTTCCGAACTTGGTGCCAAGGTGACCTGCATCGGCGTTTCACCGGACGGTAAAAATATTAACCGCGACTGTGGTGCCTTGCATCCGGAAGTAATGGCTGAAAAGGTAAAGCAGCTGGGTGCGGATATCGGGCTGGCTCTTGATGGGGATGGTGATCGCTTGATTGTCTGTGACGAAAAAGGTGAAATCGTCGACGGCGATCATATCATGGCCATCTGTGCCTCTGATTTGTTGAGCCGAAGAAAGCTGAAGAAAAAAACACTGGTCGCAACAGTCATGAGCAATATGGGCCTGGAGAAAGCCATGACCAGGATGGGCGGGAAACTCGTACGCGCCCAGGTCGGAGACCGCTACGTTGTCGAAACCATGCGCGCAAAGGGGTACAATTTCGGTGGTGAACAATCCGGTCATCTGGTTTTTCTTGATCACAATACGACCGGCGACGGTATTCAAGCCGGGTTGCAGCTTCTCTCTATCATGATCAAGAAGAAACAGCCCCTGTCAGAGCTTGCAAATATCATGACCACCTATCCACAGGTTCTGGAAAACGTACGGATGTCCACAAAAATTGCACCAGAGCAGATCAACGGCTTTTCAAAAGCATTGCAGGCTGCAGAACAGCAGCTGGGGAAACGGGGTCGGATTCTGGTACGCCCCTCAGGTACTGAACCGGTGATCCGGGTCATGGCAGAGGGGGAAGACGGAAAAGAGATATCAACCATTGCTCTTGAACTCTGCGAAATCATTCGCAAAGCTGACAGGGTCTAGAACGATCTGTGTAGCCCGCGGGGAAACGGGCAAAAAAAGTCTTCCGCAGACACCTCAAGAGCTGACAAAACAGGAATGTCAGGGTTTGCGCAGGCCCGCAGCAGCAACGGCTTTGTTCCATCCCCCAAAAGCCTTACAAAACTTATGGTACGAGGGGCGGGTTCCTTTGAAATCCCTTGAAGTCGGAACCCGTCCCAACTCAAGTTTTTTTAACCGCATAATATGTATCAACTCGTCTTTGGTATACTGCCTGAGATCCTTTTTTTGTTTCTTCTTGAACTCATCTTTGGGATACACATTCCCTGCAAGCCGCCACTTTTCCATCTTTTCTCTTTTTTCGCAGGCAAGTTTGAAAGCTTTTTCCTTACCATGTTTCCTGACAGAAAAACTTGTACCGGCAGGTTTACCGTTGGCATCGTTCCAGGATGCAAAATAATAATTTGAATTCTTGCAAAAAGAAACTCCCCTGACCCCGGTATTACTCCTTGCTCCTCCACCAACAAAGAGTTGTGTATCAGGGATATTGGCTTTTTCTTTGACGTTTTTCATCCACGCGTAAGCACTGAGCAAGGCTGACTGCTTACCTCCGTGCTTTTTATCGTTGAAAAACTTACTGTACTTCTTTTTATCATACATAATACGGACCCACCAGCCATGCGGGCCGTTGTACTCTATGCGGGTAATATTTTTTATCTTCTTCATTGGTAACTATTCAGGCAGCACCACGACTTTGGCATAACGTGTGGTCTGTAACTGTTCAGATGTGCCCCATGTTGTTACAGCGAAGCGGTGTCGCGCCTATGCGAGGCGGCCTGATTGTCGCAGGTAAGCCACGACTCCGAGACGGGGTGCAGCCGAAGAGTTACAAACAAACCAGGAAAGATTCTTTCTGTTACAAACAGCTGGATTACAAATCCTGCAGGGATGAAAGAGTTGTTAACACAAACGCTATTGAAGTCCGATGAACTGTCCAAATACTGAACTATGCTGTAGCCTTTGCCATTGCCCGTTTAAAGGCCTCGGCCGATAGTGAAATAACATCCTCGTCAATACAAAAGGCGAGACGTATATATCCCGGTGCGCCAAAGCCCCTGCCGGGAACAGCAAGGATTTTTTCTTCCTGCAGCAAGGCACAGAATTCAACATCATCAATGGGCGTCTTTGGAAAGAGATAAAACGCCCCTTTTGGTTTCACATACTCAAAACCAGCATCATCAAGGACCTGACAGAAAACCTTCCTTCGACGCTCGTAAATGGATGAATCCACGTGCTCTTCCTGCAACTCGGCAACCACCCTCTGCATCAGGGCCGGAGCGTTAACAAAACCAAGAATTCTGTTGGCAAGGGTCATGGCATTGAGCAAGTCGCCTTTCTCATGCATTTCCGGATGAACGGCAATGTAGCCGATACGCTCACCCGGCAGGGAGAGATCTTTGGAATAGGAGGACACCACAATGGAATTTTTCGTTGCAGTCATGATCGATGGTACTTCGAGACCGTCAAAGACGATTTTGCGATACGGCTCATCAGATACCAGATAAATAGTTGTACAGAATTTCTCCCCGGCTGCGTCAAGCATTTTACCCAATGCCTTCAGGGATGCTGCCGAATAAACCTGGCCTGTAGGATTATTCGGCGAATTGATGAGCACGACCTTTGTTTTTTCGCTTAAAGCGGCTTCAATGGCTGCAAGGTCAATGTTAAACTCATCGTCAGTGGCAACGATTTTTGTTACACCACCATGATTATCCACATAAAAATTATACTCTACAAAAAACGGGCTTAAAATAATAACCTCAGCACCCGGATCAAGCAATGACTTCATGATGACATTCAAACCTCCGGCAGCGCCGCAGGTCATCAGGACATCTGCCATGCCAAGATCAACACTCTGCTCCTGGGACAACTTGCCTGCAAGGGCTTCGCGCACATAAGGGTAGCCGCCATTGGGCATATAGGAGTGAACACCTGGTTTATCATGGGTTGCCAGATCAGTTAAAACTTCGCCAAATTTTGCAGGTGGCGGAACATCAGGGTTTCCAAGGCTGAAATCAAAGACATTCTCTGCCCCGAACTCCGCCTTCATTTTTGCTCCCTCTTCAAACATCTTACGAATCCAGGATGATTTTTCGGCAAATGCCTGCATTTTCTTAGCAACTGTCATTGATTCCTCATACGTTTGTATTAATTACCCTGCTGTTGGATTGCTCTTGCCACAATCAGGGACAGTGCTGCCCCAGCATACTCTTCCAGCTGTGACATCAACCTGAAACACACCTGAACTACCACGGAGTATACTTTATAATGGTGGATCAAGCACCATTATGTTTCTTTTTAAAATAATCGTAAGCCGCATTGATCTCTTTCATTTTTTCTTCAGCAACAGATTTAAATTCTTCACCTAAATGTGCAACTTTATCCGGATGATACTGCATGGAAAGCTTGCGATACGCCTTTTTTATCACCACAAAGTCAGCACCGGATTGCAGACCAAGTACTGCATAATACTGCTCCTCAGAAGTAGTGCTGCCCGGAGTACCTGCCTGCTGACCGTAACGGTATTTAGCTTCAATAGTACGCTGGTCATATTGATTGATCTGAAGAAAGGCGGCGATCTTTCGTGCCATCTCCAGTTCCTGATTGATTACCGGTTTCTTGGTATAGACAATCTGGTAAACCAGTTCAAGGAGAATCAGACGAGGTTCATAGGCAAACGACTGACGAAACTGGGTTAACAGCTCATCAAGATTCTGTTCGCTGTCACGCGCCTCTTTAATCAGCTGCTTAACCCAGTACATCTGGTCCTGATTATATCGCAGAGAATGCTGGAAAAAATTGAGCATAGTCTGCAGTTCAGACTTGGTAAAATGGCCGTCTGACTTGGCAATATGGACCAGAATATTGACCAGTAAATAAACAAACTGGTTATGCGTCTCGGTCTGGGTTGACTCAAAATCTGCTACCCGCTTACGCACGTACCAGGAAAAACCAAAAAAGGCAGCTCCCAGAAGCAGAAACCCCATAAGCCCGGAAAAGAGCAGAAAAGAAAGCAGACTGCCAACGGCCTTCCAGCCACCGGTAATCAGCATAAACAGGACAGCGAAAAAGAGACAGCCGCCACATCCCGGCTGATTATGTTGTCTATATTGCATTTTGTAATAAAGGTTAAGCTACAAGCCACTGTTCAGGCTGCGACCGCGTCCTCTTCGCTCTGGCTGAAAAGGGCCTGGACAAATTCTTCCGGGTCAAAATCACGGAGATCATCAACCTGCTCACCAATGCCGATAAATCTGACCGGTATTTGTAATTCACGACAGACATTGGCAACAATGCCGCCCTTGGCGGTCCCGTCCAGCTTGGTGACTGCGAGTCCAGTAACATGAACAGCCTCGTTAAAAAACTTGGCCTGTGAAATGGCATTCTGGCCGGTTGTTGCGTCAAGGACCAGCATGACTTCATGGGGAGCAGTATCGAGGTTTTTGCCAATCACTCGCCGTATTTTCTTGAGTTCTTCCATGAGGTTGACACTGGTATGCAAACGTCCGGCCGTATCAATTAACACCACATCAACATCCTCGGCAACTCCCCGGGCAACACCGTCAAACACCACCGACGAAGGATCGCATCCAGGTTCACCGGCAACGACCTCAACTCCGACCCGATCCCCCCATATTTTAAGCTGGTCAATGGCCGCTGCCCGAAACGTGTCACCGGCAACGAGTAAAACCGACTGCCCGGAATCAACAAATTTCGAGGCTATTTTACCAATTGTTGTTGTCTTACCCACGCCGTTCACTCCGACCACCATAATTACAAAGGGGCCGGATTCGGGCATAACCAGTTCAGCGGGCTGATCAGATTCCTGTAAAAAGGAAAGAATTTTATCACGTAAGACACCCTTAAGGGCCTGCGGGTCGCTGAGTTCATTTCGCTTGACCTTATCCCGGGCAGCATCCAGAAGCTCCATGGTTGTTGATACACCGAGGTCTGCTGTTATAAGGATTTCTTCAAGGTCATCCAGAAGTTCCTGATCTATCTCCTTTTTTCCCAACAACAGGGCATCCAGCCTGTGGACAAAGCTGTCCCTGGTTTTTCCCAGTCTGTCCTGCAGGCGCTGAAACATGGATAGCCGCTGAGGTTTATCCTGTTCAACCGGAGGCGGGGCCGGAAAGATCTCACGCAGTATTTCTTCGGGAATCTCGCCCTGCTCCTGCCCGGTCTGTTCTGCATCTCCATCTGCATCAAAAAACTCAAGATCTTCAGTGGCAACAACGGTGACATCATCTCGAGTCCCGTCGGTTTCAGAGTCCGGCTCAGGAGCACTCTCCTCAACAAATTCGAGTTCTTCTACATTAACATGGGTTATACCTGAATCACCCTCAAAAGCGTTCTCTTCATGGCTTGAGGGGAGTTGGAACGATTCTTCAGCCGCATCCAGAATATCATCAAGCCCAGCGTCAAATGTGTCTGAGGCGGGCTTCTCTTCGGTTACCGATTTTTCACTTGCCGCATCAGCTTCCAGCTGCTCATCAGTATCTTCTTTTTCTTCTACAGGTTCTTTTTCAGAACAGGCAATGGCCTGTGCTGATTCCTCCGTATCTCCGCTCTGTTCAGCCTGGGCAAAATCGACATCAAAAAGCTCATCGTCGACAGTCTCCTCTCCAACCTCAGCTACCTGCTCCTGATCTGTATCGCTGTCTGCAGCGAGTACGGCTGCTGCCCCTGTCTCATCTGCCGGTGCAGTCCTGTCATCACGTTCCTGAATCTCTGCGTCTGCCTCTGCGTCGGACTCCTGTTCGAAAGCCACCCCTGTTTCCGGCGTTTCATCAGCCGGTTGACGGTTTTCCGCATCCCCGTCACCAGCTGCAGTTGCCTCATCTGACAATACTCTTTCACCGTCTTCAACAACCTGATCCTCGGGTACAGGGTGCTCCTGTGAATCATTGCGGGAAAACTTTTTCTTAAACCAACCTAACATTATCTTTATTTATCCACTTTGGGTTCCAGAACATATTCCAGAGCTTCCTCAATGGTGTGCGGATAATGAAAAACTACCCCCTCACGCACATCCTCAGGAATTTCCAGGACATCCTTTTCATTAAGAACCGGCAATACCAGTTCATGTATACCGGCACGCAGGGCGGCCAGAACTTTTTCACCAATTCCTCCGACAGGCAACACATCGCCTCGCAGGGTTATCTCACCGGTCATGGCCACATCCTGCCGCACAGTACGCCCACTGACAACCGACACCAGCGAGCTGACCATGGCCACGCCCGCAGAAGGCCCGTCCTTAGGGGTTGCTCCCTCCGGTACATGTACATGCAGGTCAATAAGGGAAAAAACATCCTCATCTATATCCATTGCTTCGGCATGGGACCGAATATAGGTTAGAGCTGCCGTGGCGGACTCCTTCATAACGTCACCCAGCTTACCGGTAAGCGTCAGACCGCCCTTGCCTTTCATTTTCGAAGTCTCAATAAACAAAATAGCTCCACCAACAGGTGTCCAGGCAAGCCCTGTGGCCAGTCCCGGCCCCCAGGTTCGTGCTTTCATTTCCGGAAAAAACCTGACCGGCCCAAAAAAATCATAAAGGCTCTCTTTGGTTATCACGGTTTTCTCTAATGTTCCACGGGCCTTCTTTGCAGCCACACCTCGGCAGAGAGCTGCCAGCTGACGTTCGAGATTTCTTACCCCGGCCTCTCGGGTGTACGATCTGATGATTTCCCGTAATACGTCATCGCTTATTTCAAGATCATCGCCGGTAAGAGCATGCTCCTTAAGCTGTTTTCCCAACAAATGCCTGCGGGCGATAACTGTTTTCTCATCTTCTGTGTAACTCGACAGCTCAACCACTTCCATACGATCCCGCAACGGCCCCGGTATGGTGTCAAGCATGTTTGCTGTTGCGATAAACATCACCTTGGACAGATCAAATTCAATGTCCAGATAATGATCAGTAAAGGTTGAATTCTGTTCAGGGTCAAGCACTTCCAGTAGAGCAGAGGCCGGGTCACCCCGGAAATCATTGCCCAGTTTATCTATTTCATCAAGCAGAAAAACCGGATTATTCGCCCCGGCTTTTTTAAGGCTCTGGATAATACGGCCCGGCAGCGCTCCAATATAGGTCCGCCTGTGGCCCCGAATCTCAGCCTCATCCCGCATGCCGCCAAGGGCGATACGGACAAACTTGCGTCCCATAGTCCGGGCAATGGACTGGCCAAGAGAGGTCTTACCCACACCTGGAGGACCGGCAAAGCAGAGAATCGGCCCGTGGATATCAGATTTCAGTTTCCGGACAGCCAGAAACTCCAAAATGCGTTTTTTAATCTTTTCAAGTCCGTAATGATCCACATCAAGATCAACTTCCGCTTTATCAAGATCAAGTGTATCCGTGGTTGAATCTGTCCAGGGTAAATCCAGCAGCCAGTCTATATAATTTCTTGATCCGGAATACTCTGGAGAAGAAGGAGAAATTCGCTCAAGCCTGGTAAGTTCTTTGTCAATGGCCTCCCTGGCCTCTTTACTCAGTCCTTTTTTATCTGCCCGTTCACGCAGCTCACGAATCTCGACTTTTTCGTCGTCTTCCTCGCCAAGTTCCTTGCGAATAGCCTGCATCTGCTGACGGAGAAAAAACTCCCGTTGTTTGCCGTCAATATCTTTTTTAATATCTGCCTGCAGCTTATTACTCATTTCTGCGGTTTCAAGGCGTTTACCAAGCTCAAGAGCCACCCGATGCAGCATCTTATCGGCATCAACTATTTCAAGAATTTCCTGTTCGTCAACAATTTTAAGATTAAGCTGGGAAGTCACCAGATAGCCGATATGATAAGGATCTGTCAGGGCATTGACTGTTGCCAGCATCTCCTCGGGCAGTTGAACAAGTTCCACCAGCTTTTTAAACTGACTCCGTATACCAAGAATCAACGCCTCAAGTTCTTTATCTTCCTCAGGATAATCCATTGGCACTTCAACTACACGAGCTTTCATGTACGGCTTTTCACTGACATACTCTACAACAGAGAGTTTTTTAGTACCACTGACCAGCACCTGATAATACCCTTCTTCAACCTTGGTCAGTTTATGGATGTAGGCCACAACACCGACCTCATACAGATCATCTCCACTTAAACTGTCATCGTCTGCCACCTGCTCCTTTTTGCTCGGGACCAGGCCTATCATACGATCACCAAGCAGGGCTTCATCTATGAGTTGCTTTGAAGAATCGCTCGCAACCTGAAGAGGAAATCCCATTCCAGGAAAAAAGACAAAGCCGTGCAGTGGCAGGATTGGCAGAACATCAGGCATCTCCAGGCTGGTTGGATCGACGGTTGGTTTATGCTTTTCCATATTATTCTCCCTGAATGATCTGGATTTCGACATTACAGGTTTTCCTGCTCTTGGGTAAGGTAACAACTAAAATGCCATCGGTATACACCGATGAAACCTGGTCCACAGCCACTGTAGCCGGTAACGTAATCTCCCGGTCAAAAGCCCCGAGCTCAATTTCGAGTTGATGGACGCAGGCAATGGATTCCTGCGGTGGCAGATGGCGAACACCTTTTATTCTGATCTGTCGTTCATCAGCAATAACGGCCATTGATTCTTTATCTACTCCCGCAAGCTCAACATAGACATACAAAGCATTTTCAGCTTCATAAATATCCACCGGCGGCTGCCAGTTTCCGGAGGTGTAGGGCATCATCCGGGCAAGCGACATATTGCGCAATCTGCGCCCGGCCCGTTCCATTTCTTCGAGTTCGGCAATCAATTTTTTGCTGAAGGAATCCATTGCAGCCTCCGGTAGTTACTACATATTCAAAAAATGTTGGCATTCAACATCTTGGATATTGTTGCATTCTACAATATCAACACTTATCATAGATAAGCACTATAACTGTTCTGACAATTAGAAATCAATAAAAACACCGAATCACTCCCCAGGCTCTTCCGACTCAAAAAAACCCGAATAATTTTTCATTGCTTTTCAGCTTACCGGCATTAGAGTATAAGCCCGTTAATCAAAAATCTGTTTCTTTCACTATATAATGGAGGCTGTTATGAGTTCATGTGGAGGTTCCTGTGGAACTGACAATCAAAGTAGTTGCAACTCTGCCGATGCGAATCTTGCTCAGCAGGATATTGCCATCACGAAATCCCTGGGCAGAATCAAGAATAAAATCCTGGTCATGAGTGGCAAGGGCGGCGTGGGAAAATCCACGGTTGCCGTCAACCTTGCCCTTGGTCTTGCAAATCGTGGCTACAAAGTTGGACTTATGGACGTGGATCTGCACGGGCCGGACATATGCCGGATGCTCAACCTGACCGGCAACCTTGAACCGCCGAAAAATCCAAACGACCTTGTTCCGCCCCTCGTATACAACGAAAACGTCAAAGTTGTTTCTCTGGAATACATGATGAAAGACCGGGACGAAGCTATTATCTGGCGCGGTCCGCTTAAAATCCAGGCCATCCGCCAGTTTGTCGCAGACATGGACTGGGGTGAGCTGGATTACCTGATTGTTGATGCCCCTCCAGGCACTGGTGATGAGCCTCTTTCTGTTGCCCAAACCATTCCCAACGTACAGGCCGTAATTGTTACAACTCCTCAGGCTGTCGCCCTTGCCGACGTGCGAAAGTCAATTAACTTCTGCAAGGCTGTAGAAATGCCCATTGTCGGCGTGGTGGAAAACATGTCCGGTTTTATCTGTCCTCATTGTGATGAAACAGTGGATATTTTCAGCTCCGGCGGCGGAGAGAAAACCGCCCGTGACTTTGATTTGCCTTTTCTTGGCAAGGTCCCCATGGATCCCAGGGTCGTTGTTGCCGGCGACACTGGCATCCCATATCTTTCCTCAAGCGAGGACACTCCGGCTATCAACGCCTTTGCAGCTGTAGTCAAAGGTGTTGAACAACGACTGCCGGCAAAAGGGGTAAAACTGGATACCGCAGCAGGCGGACTTGGCATGGCTGACAACGGCGGATGCGGTTGCGGGGGCGGAGGATGCGACCCTGACAAATGTGACTGCTAAACCAGGTATTGACACGGCAATATGATAAAATATCCTCCACGCCGGTACTTGCCGGTATGGAGGATATTATGTATTCTTCATCTATTCTCCACTTATCCATAAATTCTTCCCCCAGAAAAAACTCATGAAAGTAGAACAACTCACTGTTGGTATGATGGGCGTGTGCTGCTATATAGTTTCCTGTGAAAAAACAAAAAAGGCAGCCATAATCGATCCGGGCGGAGATGAAGACAAAATCCTTGCCGCCTGTAAAAAAGACAATCTTGATGTTGTTTCTATCATTGCCACCCATGGGCACCCGGATCATGTTTGCGGTAACGGTCCCATCCAGGAGGCTACAGGTGCCAAAATTTTCATGCACGAAGCTGACGCCGAGTTCTTTGGTAAAGACGAGGTAAAAGAATACTTTGCCATGCTCGGCCTTGCCGAATCTCCTCCCCCCGATGTTCTGGTCAAAGACGGCGACATTATCACCATTGGCGAGGAAATTCTCACGGTGTTGCATACACCCGGCCACACGCCCGGTGGAATCTGCCTGTATTGCCAACCCGACTGCTTCACCGGAGACACTCTTTTTGTGGGAGGTGTTGGTCGTACAGATTTCCCTGGCGGCTCCATGGACGAGCTTTCCCATTCCATCAAGAGCAAGCTCCTTACCCTCCCACCGGACACTAAAGTCTGGCCCGGTCACGGTTATGGCGGATCTCAATCCACCATTGGTGAAGAGGCTCGCAGCAACCCTTATTTTTAGCATTTTTTCTGGTTATAAGTCCGGTTCATAAATCACACAATTCTAATACACAGCCCCCATGCGTGAAATAATCCTTGGTACAGCAGGTCATGTCGATCACGGTAAAACGAGTCTTATCAGAGCGTTGACCGGTATTGAAACAGATCGCTTAAAAGAGGAAAAAAAACGAGGCATTACCATTGAGCTTGGCTTTGCCTATCTTGACCTGCCCTGCGGTCACCGCCTGGGTATTGTCGACGTGCCGGGCCATGAAAAATTTATCCGTAACATGGTGGCAGGCGCTGCGGGCATGGATATGGTGGCCTTTATCATTGCAGCTGATGAGGGCATAATGCCCCAGACCAGAGAACATTTTGATATCTGCAAGTTACTTGGCGTAAAGGATGGTGTAATCATCCTGACCAAAAAGGACATGGTTGACCCGGAATGGCTGGAAATGGTTGAGGAGGAGGTTCGGGATTTTTTTACAGACAGCTTTCTTGAAGAAGCACCTGTTATTGCTGTTTCTTCAACCACCGGCGAAGGTATTAATGAGGTCAAAAAACTCCTTGATGACAAAGTGAAAGCGCTTGACTTTCAGGAAGAATTCGGCCCCTTCCGGTTGGCTGTTGACCGGGTTTTCACCATGAAAGGCTTTGGTACAGTTATTACCGGCACATCACTCTCCGGAAGAATCGGACTTGGCGATGACCTTATGTTTTACCCCGGCAAGCTGCTCGCCAAAATTCGCGGCATTCAGGTGCATGGTACAGACCAGGACGTTATTGAGGCCGGTCATCGGACAGCGATTAACCTCCAGGGCATAGAAAAAGAGGATATCCGCAGGGGCGATCTGGCAGCAACTCCCGGTTCCATGGTTGCCTCAACATTACTTGACGCAGATCTCCATTATCTGGCAACCAATACCAGGAAGCTTAAAAACCGTACCCAGGTTCGGGTGCATGTCGGCACCAGAGAAATTGTCGGCCGGGTGGTTCTCATGGAAGAGGATACTCTCCTGCCCGGCCAGAACAGCTATATTCAAATAATCCTGCAGGAAGCGGCCGCAGTCTGGCCTGGAGACAGGTTTGTCATTCGCAGCTATTCTCCCATTGCCACCATTGGCGGTGGAGTCATTTTAAATAATGCTCCGCCAAAACGAAAACGAACTGTAGAACGTGACCGCAAGCATAACCAGGAAATTTTCTCGATTTACAAGACAGACAGTGTTGAAGATAAAATGCTCCTTTTTCTGGAGGAAAGCGGCTATCAGGGAATAACCGCTGACCAGTTGGCAACCCGGCTGGGAGTTTTTGGTAAAAGACTTAAAAAACAACTTCAACGGACAATTTCCACCGGAAAGATTCTGGTGGTAGAGTCAGACAGCCAACGGCTGCTCGCCTCTCCGGTTGTCGAAAAACTCGGCCAGACTATTGTGGACCTTCTCACGAACTATCACCAGGAAAACCCGCTTAAAAGCGGACTTGCCACAGAAGAACTCCGCTCACAACTCAAACCCCCGGTGGATGCCAAACTCTTTCTCTACACCATCAACTCCTTAAGTAAAAAAGAAATACTGGTTCAGGAAGGAGCAGACGTGCGGCTGATCGGTCATAAAGTGACCCTGCAAATGGATGAGCAGGAGATGCAGGAAAAGATAGGCTCGCTCTATAAAAAATCAGGACTCAGGCCTCCGAACTTCAAAGATGTTCTGGCAACGTTTAACGAGTTTTCCGAACAGCAGATCAGGCAGATTTTTGATCTTTTACTCCACAATGGCGTGCTGGTCAAAATTAATGAATCACTGTTTTTCCCTGCCGAAGAATTACATAAACTTGCTGAAGAGATACAGGAGTTCATTCTCAGGGAAGGCGACATTGATGCACCCCGTTTTAAAAACCTTACCGGTCTCACCCGAAAATTTTCCATACCGCTGCTTGAGTATTTTGACAAAATAAAACTCACCATCAGGGTCGGGGATAAACGCATTCTCCGCAAGAGCTGATATATTCACATTGCATGAGAAAAAAAGTCCGCATTGATATTGATTACCGCAAAGACTGCTGATGGGGCTTTAAAGACGTAGGTGTACGTCTTGGTAACTTGGCAGGGGGAGAGACGTTTACCTTTCTCTGCGCCAAAAAAATGGCTGAAGGCATGGACAAGCCTGTAACCCGGGCAGGCGGGCTCATTCTTACCCGGGATGTACGCTCCTTTGGCGTGATTATTACCGTACAAAAAAAGGTGGATACAGGGTAAAAGAGAAATGAAAAGGATTGTTTTTCATCAGGATGTCTACACGTTCCACATCGACTTTGCCGGACACGTCAGCAATATTGTTTATATACAGTGGATGGAAATAGGCCGCTTAAAACTCCTTGAAGCTGTAGATATGCGAGTAGATCGTATAGCTGAACAAGATAATATCCTCCCCACTCTTGTCGCAACTGAGATTCAATACAAAAAGCCTCTTTTCCTCGGTGACCGGGTGCGTATAGAGGTCTGGCTCTCCAGTTTAAAAAATGTCAGTGCGGTGGTTGAATTCCGTTTTTTCAACCAGGCAGAAGAACTCACGACTACCGGCAGACAGACCGGCCTGTTCATTAACGCAACCGACCATAAACCCCACCGCATAAGCAAGGAACAACGTACTGCGTTTGCCAACTATCTTGCTGCACCATAAATCAAGTGATAATGGCTTGACATCAAACAAGAGCTGCAACCCTATTCCCAGGAGAAGAATAAGTCTGGTATCTTTTTTCCCTGTTGAATCTGATTCCCAAGCCGGTGCGTGGGAACCAGCGGACTGACCAGCAAATCATTCGCAAATGAATCCGCTCCTACAGGTTCCCACTTGCTGAAGTTTTTCTGGTGGTGTAGGAGCGGATTTATCCGCAAACAGAAATAAAAAGCGGTAAAGGGGGAGGAAGGGAAGACTCTTTTATTTTAATTCGTTACGGGCGAAACCTCTTAACCTGAACACCCTTCATTATTCTGTA
>QNYF01000020.1 GCA_003978695.1 Desulfobulbus sp.
AGCCAGGGTGCCCGGGGGACGGAGGTGCTTGCAAAAACAAAAATGACCACCAGAAAATATATGAGATTATTATACATCATGACTTACCTGAGCAGAACAGATCCTCCTTGAGGATTTCTTTACGACAACTCTTCTATAAAACAGAAAGGGGCTTACCGCCAGTTGGGTTTTCTCAAAAAATGGGTAATCTTCAGGAGCACCTCATTATTGTTCATTTAAGCCTGCTTACGTAGCACAAGCACGCTCACGGTCTTAAATGAACAGGTAGCGCATAGATTCCCAACCTGAGGCACTCTTGAACAGGCCAAAGGTTTCGGAAGTATTCAACACCCAACTGAAGAGTTGCAAAAAATGAATGAGAAGAAACCACTCAACATTTTTTTACATTTTTTAATATTTTCTATTGACCCAGAATTAATTAATGGTATTATAAAAAATTTGTTTAATAAAAGGGCCTATAGCTCAGTTGGCTAGAGCCACCGGCTCATAACCGGTCGGTCCCTGGTTCGAATCCAGGTAGGCCCACCAGCAAAAAATCGGGCGGCAACATATATTACTGTCCCTTCTACATACATAACAGGCTTTTGAAGCACATCATAATTCTAGAACGAATTCTGTTTTTGAAAAAAAACAGATCACAGACGAAAGTCAGAAAAAGAGGTACAACCCTTAAGGGCTGTGCCTCTTTTTCTTTGGTCCCCCGGTAACCGTGACAACAGTTCAAAATATACTTAATATACTGACAAATATTGCGGCAGAGAGTCTTGCTGAAACGTGGGATAATGTCGGTCTGCTTATAGGTTCTCCCCTTGACCAGGTCACCTCTATTCTCATTGGTCTGGACCCTACCAGCCAGCTTATTTCTCAGGCCGACGAACTTCATTCCGAGCTTGTTATCACACACCATCCCGTAATTTTTCATCCATTAAAAGCCCTTCGTGTTGATCAGCCGGAAGGCAGGATCATCAGCAAGGCGCTTGCGAAAAAAATCAATATCATCGGTTGCCATACCAATCTTGACTCTGCCCATGGCGGAGTCAGTGATGTACTGGCACATACTCTCGGTGTCAGCAACCCTCAACCTCTTGTAGCGGCGGACTCCTGTAACCTCAAATGCGGCTTGGGAAGAATCGGCAATCTGGCCGCAGCAGTTCCCGCCGAAGATTTTCTTGCGACTTTACACAAAGCCCTGACACCTCCATGGCTGCTCGAAGCCGGACCCCGCCCGCAAAAGATCTCCCGCGTTGCCGTCTGCGGCGGATCATGCTCCGACTTTGCCCAAACAGCTCTTATGCAGGGTGCTGATGTGTTTATAACCGCAGAGATAAAACACTCCACAGCCCGCTGGGCGGAAGAAAGCGGGTTGTGGCTTATTGACGCTGGCCATTTTGCCACTGAAAATCCGGCCATGGCAGCTCTACAGGCCATGCTGACCAGGGAATGCGCCCAGGAAGGCATACAGGTAAAAATACATACTGCCCGGCAGAAATCGCCTTTACAGCTTATTATTCCATCGTAATTTATTGTTATTTTAATCCGCCGAAAAGCCATCGGCCGAACTGATACATGAGGAGTTCACCATTGAAGGAAGAAATCGAAAAACTCATTGCCCTGCAAAAGCTCAATACGGAGATGTCACAATTTGACCAGAAAATTGCTGTTAGGCAAAAAGAGCTGACAGACCGTGAGCAGTCCATCCTTGAGAAAGAAGCGGCCATCAACGAATTACAGGAAAAGGTCCAGATGCTTGAAAAGAGTCAGCGCGATATCAAAGCTGCTCACGATGACGCAGGAACATGCATAAAAGAACGGCAGAATAAAATGATGCAGGTTCAGACCAGCCGTGAACATCAGGCCTTACTCAAAGAGATTGAGGATGCCAAGCAACTGATCAAGAATACAGAAGAAAAACTGCTCCAGGCCATGGAGCAGGCAGAACAAGCCGCCACTGAAGCCGCTGAGCTTGAGAATATCTGCAATGGTGAAAAAGAACTGCTTGCCGATGAGACGAAAACTGTTGTGGCTGCGGTCAAAAGACTCAACAGTCGACGAAAAACTGTCTTTAATAAGCACAACAAGCTTGCAGCCGATCTTCAGGGCTCGAGGATGAAACGCTATGAAAAGCTGCTCAAAAAAAGAAATGGTCTTGCTGTAGTGGAAGTTATAGACGGTGTCTGTCAGGGCTGTTTCATGGCGATTCCACCACAGCAGTTTAATGAAATCCGCAAAGGAGAGCAGCTGTTCTCCTGCCCCACCTGCCAGCGCATACTCTATTACAAAGAACCTGACAGCGAGGCTGATGAAAAGTAGAAGCCTTGACCAGGAGGCTGTCCTGCAGGCTCTGGCAGCAAATCTTTCCGATACCACCCTTGAGGCGTTGTTTCCCGGTATTGCCCCGGGGAGTATTCGAGACGTTCTTTCAGGAAAACAAAAGATTGCCCAGCCCGTGCTGCGACAACAATCTCTTTTCAGGCAGAGTACTCCCTGTAAAGAGCCGCTAAGCTGTAAGCTGTTCACCGATGGAGCGTCACGCGGCAATCCAGGGGAGGCCGGTGCAGGCATTGTCTTGCTGGACAAGGAGGACAATGAAATTGCAGCCAGATCCAGCTATCTTGGCCAATGTACGAACAACGTTGCCGAATATGAAGCACTTCTTCTGGGGCTTAAGACCGCACGGGAGCTGAACTGTTCCAGGCTCTCCATTTTTATGGATTCTCAACTGATTGTCAGACAGGTCAGCGGCCGGTACAAAGTAAAAAATGTCCACCTGAAACCGCTTTTCAGCAATGCCATGGACTTGCTGAAAACCTTTGATACGTGGTCAATTGCTCACGTTCCCCGGGAGCAAAACAAACGGGCCGATGAACTGGCTAACCGGGGGGTTGACAGTAAAATCTAATGTGCTTCTCAACAAGTCAGTACTTTGACGAGATAAAGAGCAGGGAGACAAAAGCTGGTTGGGACTGGAACCAGCTCATTTTGACCGGCTTTTCTTTGAAAAATGGGGTGGACGCCTGGTCGCTCCGGCTGCCGGCCGGAGAGGAAAGTCCGAACACCGCAGGGCATGGTGGTTCGTAACGCGAACTTTGGGAAACCGGAGGAAAGTGCCACAGAAAACACACCGCCGATGGAATGCGTGCATTCACAGGCAAGGTTGAAATGGCGAGGTAAGAGCTCACCGCCTCCGTGGTGACACGGAGGGCAGGGTAAACCCCACCTGGTGCAAAACCAAATAGGGAGACGTTTGAGGGCTGCCCGCCTGAAGTCTCCGGGTAGGTTGCAAGAGGTGCCGGGTGACCGGCATCCCAGTCAAATGATCAGGGCCTGTTAACGACAGGTACAGGATTCGGCTTACAGCCCACCCCATTTTTCAGGGAGAAGAGACGCTGTTGAATACTACACCATCCAACGAGACAGAACATCACGCTCTCCGCAATATCGGTGTCATCATTCCGGCGGCAGGTTGCGGAACCCGCATGGAGACAACACAGCCAAAACAGTTTCTTACACTTTCAGGCGAGCTGATTCTCATCCGGACGATTCGCTGTTTTCTTGAGTATTCTTCAAATATTACAGTAAACGTTGTTCTTTCAGCCGATCATATAGAATCTGCCAGGAAACACATTCTTTCCAGTTTTCCAGATGTTCCTTTAAACCAGTTGTTTTTTACAATCGGGGGTGACAGCCGCCAGCAGTCAGTGCAAAATGGTCTTCTCGCCCTGCCCAAAGAAATAAACACCGTGCTGGTCCACGACGGGGCACGGCCGCTGCTAAGCCCGGATATTATTGACCGCTGCCTCAAGGGGATATCACTTCATGACGCAGTCATTGCCGCTGTGCCTGTCAAAGACACCTTAAAACGAGTCGACGAAAAACGTATTACAGACACTGTTGACCGCAGCAACCTCTGGCAGGCACAGACCCCGCAGGGAATGCGACGCGATTTGCTTGAAAAGGCATATGCTCATGCTGCCGCAACCGGCTTTACCGGTACAGATGAGGCCTCATTACTTGAACATGCCGGTGTTACCATTACCGTGGTCGAGGGAAGCGAACATAATATCAAAATTACCAGGCCAGGCGATCTTACCATTGCTGAGGGCCTGCTGCGAAGGGGAGAACCAGCAGTGAAGATAGGTCACGGTTTTGATGCCCACAGGCTGATTGAGGGGAGAAAGCTGATCCTCGGTGGAGTGGAGATCCCTTACCGGCTGGGCCTTGACGGCCATTCAGATGCCGATGTCCTCATCCACGCCCTGATTGACGCTCTCCTGGGCGCTCTTGGTGCAGGTGATATTGGCAGGCATTTCCCGGACACTGATGCTACCTATAAAAACATAGACAGCCGCAGACTTCTGGAAAAAACCATGGCGCTTGCCAAAGACAACAACATGCACCTAGGCAATGCGGATCTTACCTTGGTCTGCCAGCAGCCAAAGCTTGTAAACTTTCTGGAAAAAATGCGGAAAAACCTGGCGCAAGCTTGCCAAACACAGCTCAAAAATATCAACATCAAAGCCACAACAACAGAAAAAATGGGTTATACCGGGCGAGGTGAAGGAATCTGTGCCCATGCCGTTGTCATCCTTATCCAGATTTAGTGAAACACTACGTAGAATCTTTAATCATGAACAAAGAATCTTATACTTCATCACCTTGAGCAGCTGACGTATAAATACAAACATAAAAAACTATGGATATAAATCAAGAACGTCTGGCCCTCACCTTTATCCGGCTCTGTGAAACCGACAGTCCGTCGCGAAGCGAAGGACGTATGGCCGCACTGCTGACAGAAATGCTCTGCACGCTTGGGGCCGATGCCCCTTTTGAGGATGATTCTGCAAAACTCACTGAAGCGGAATGTGGTAATCTTTTTTTCCGTTTTCCGGGCACACTTGATCGGGAACCCCTCTTTTTTAACTGTCATCTTGATACTGTTGAACCGGGGACCGGGGTAAAAGTCGTCAGAAAGAACGATATGTTCACAAGCCATGGAGAGACGATTCTCGGCAGTGACGACAAGTCCGGCATTGCCGCCCTTGTCGAAGCATTACATATAATACGGGAAAACAAACTTCCCCACATCCCCATGGAATATGTGTTTACCACCTGTGAAGAAATAGGTCTTCTCGGGGCCAAGGCCATTGATCCGGCAAATATCAGGGCAAAAACGGGATACGCACTTGATTCTAGTGGTTTTGGCAGAGTTATCATAGGAGCACCTGCTGCCAACCGGCTCAACATCACAGTAAAGGGTGTTGCCGCCCATGCCGGTCTTCATCCGGAATGGGGTATTAACGCCATCACTCTGGCCGCCGAAGCACTGGCCTCGTCACCTCTGGGCAGAATTGATGAGGAAAGTACAGTAAATTTTGGCACCATTAGGGGTGGAGCCGCATCAAACATTGTCCCGGAGCAGGTAACCATTGCCGGTGAAGTGCGAAGTCATTCCCCTGAAAAACTCCGCGACTTGACAGGCAGGGTTGAGCAGGCCTTCAGACAGGCAATCCAAAAATGGCATGACCATGCCGGAGAAGCCCGGGGTGTTCCCCAACTCGATTTTCGTGTTACAGAAGATTTCCCGGCTCTGTTACTTGAAAAAGATGATGCTGTGATTCAAATTGTGGATAAAGCTGCCAGAGCCATCGACATGGACCTGCGTTATGAGATTGCCGGGGGCGGCAGTGATGCCAATATTTTTAATGGCCTGGGACTCCAGACCGCGATAATCGCCACAGGAATGACCCATGTCCATTCAACCGAAGAACACGTCAGTCTTCGTGATATGGCAGACCTGACCCGGCTGCTCCTGGCGCTCATGACCTAAAACCGATTCCGCAGATTTCGGTAGATGCTACGCCAGGACTTCATCCAGGACCCTGCTCAAGTCATTAATCCGGAACGGTTTGGCCACAACTCCGGCAAAACCATACAAGGCATAGTCAGCCATCACCTCATGGCTTGAATAACCGCTTGAGACAATAACTCTTGCCTCAGCATCAATCATTAACAACCGCTGTACCGCCTCCTGCCCACCCATTCCTCCCGGGATGGTCACATCCATAATGACGACATCGTAACGTCTGCCCTGCTCAAGGGCCTGACTGTACATGGCAAGAGCCTGACTGCCATTACTGCAGATATCAACCTCATAACCCAGGTGCTCCAGAATACTGCTGACAACAGAACAGACTATCTCCTCATCATCCATTACCAGCACCCGTTTTCCTGAGCCTGACTGCGTCGGGCTTACAACATCCTCACGACATTCCGAAGAAGTGCTTTCAACGGGCAAGGCGGGCAGGTACACGAAAAAGCTGCTTCCGCATCCCGGCTCAGAACTGACAGTTATATGGCCGCCATGTTTACTCACTATTGAAAAACAAATGGCAAGGCCCAGCCCGTTACCGACTTCTTTGGTGGTAAAATACGGATCAAAAATCTGTGCCTTTTGTTCTTTACTGATCCCCACCCCGTAATCTTTAATTTCAGCACAAACATAATGCTGTCTGTTTATAGGAAACGGTGAACGATCACCGGGGAGGTAATTACTCAGGTGAATATCAACAAATCCTCCATCCGGCATGGCCTGCATGGCATTTATAACCAGGTTATCAATGACCTGCCCTATTTGCCCCCTGTCTACCTTTACCGGCCACAATGAATCATCTGCAAAAAACCGAAGCTGTACCCGGGAACCACGGATCACAAACTCGGCCGACTCACGGACCAGTTCCTCAAGGTTCACGTTTCCTTTAACAGGACTCCCGCCCCGGGAAAAAGTCAGGAGCTGCTGAGTCAACTCGCTTGCCCTCAGGCTGGCTTGTTCCGCATCTGCTATATTTTGATAGTGAGGATCGGTCGGTGATGAAACTATTCTTGCCAGAGAAAGATTTCCCATTATCGCTGTAAGCAGATTGTTAAAATCATGAGCTATACCTCCTGCCAGAATACCAACAGACTCAAGTTTCTGGCCCCTTACGACCTCCTCCTCAATCCTGCGCAGCCTCGTTACATCCCGCAAGACAAGTACTGAGCCAAGAATATGCTGTTCGTTATCAATTAATCGGGATCCGCTCACCGTGACAATCCGTTGTCCTCCACGGGAATCATCCATGAACAGGTCGACTGAAGCCTGCGAAAGCTGTGCTTCAGTCTCAAGCCATTTCACCAGATCAATGTTTCCCTCACCAATTTCCGGGCAGGTGAGTTTGAATACTTCTGTAACAGGACGCCCTGCGGCATCCTTACCGGCCCATCCTACCCATTGCTCCGCAACCCGGTTCATCAGGACTATCTGCCCATCCTTATCTGCTGCCAATACAGCCTCAGCCATGGACTGAAGCGTGACTCTAAATCGCTCGGATTCAGCAGCCAGCTGCTTTTCAGCCAGTTTCCGGCTGGATATCTCTTTTCCCAATTCTTGAATTCGGGTTTCAAGGGCCAGAGCCATACCGTTATAACCGTTTATAAGTGTTCCGACCTCATCGTCGCGTTGAGAGGCAAGCGGCGTGAACTCTCCGCCCTGACGCATTGTCCGCATAGACCGGGCAACTTCCTGCAACGGGCGGGCAATGGAACGGGACATGAAAAAAGCCGCACCAAGGGCCGCCACCACTGCCGCAGCAAACACGGACAGAAGCACCCGCCGGATACTCTCAAGAACCTGAAGAAAATCAGCCTGTGATCTTTCAACAACAATTGCCAGGTCAGATTCCTGTCCATCCACGGTTAACGGCAGGTAATCATAAACTTTTTTAACATTACTAAAAGGAGGCTTGATGGGGTTTTCAACCCCGGGAGGATTATGGTGGTCATAATCCAGCGGCACCGGGAAAAAAACCTGCCGCCTGCCGGTTGCAGTATCTATAATATCACCTCCGGATACCATCCGGTCTGCTGCCACAAATTCTACCTGAGCCACTCCGGCAATTTCTTCAATCTCATCAAGCAGATCCTGATTGTCAGTCACCAGAAAACCGCCAAGTATGGTCCCTAGAAACTCATCCCGCAAAACAATTCTGGCGGCAGCCTCAACAATAACCACGGGCCTGGATTCAATAGATTTTCCTTGTCTTTCAAGCAATGAAAGAAGAAAGGGATGATCTTCGAGCAGGGTACAGGCGAGTCCGGTTCCGGGCTTCACAGAAGAAGATACAGGGTGATCAGAAAAATCAACAGACGCATATCCCGTTTTCCTGGCACCTTCTTCAATGTACGAAACTCTGGCCTGCCCCTCAGGGTCAAGAACAATCAAAAAATCCAGGCCGAGTTGTTCCCTCAATTCGGTAAGATGCCTTTGAAGCTGCCCGGCTATATCAAGGCGAAGCGTGGTTTTCACCACATTATCACGGGCGACTGTCAGGATTGCGGATCGCGTTTTCTCAACCTGTCCCTGAAAATACAGCGAAGCGGCTGAAAGGTCGGACTGAAGCTGAGCATTGGCGTCCTGGCTGAGGTGTTGCTGGACAAGATAAAGAACTGACCAGGCAACAAGTGCCATTGGCACCAGAATCAGGATAAAACTCATTACCATCAGGCGTATCCTCAGAGAATAGATACGCCCAAGCCGTGATTTACTTCGTCTTTCTTTCACAACTGACCGTGTTAATGAGCCTTGCCTGGCTCCATTTTGTCATAAACTTTACCGGCTGCTTCTAAAATACTCACCGGTAAAGATATCCCCAGTCGCTTTGCCCGGGCTCTGTTTATGACAAGATAAGAGTCCTCCGGACTCTGGACAGCCATATCCCCGGGATCATTGCCACGCTGGACAGCGAGTACCTGTCTGCCAAGCTGATGCCCTGTTGCCTCAAAATCAATAGCTACCGCCATCAAATATCCGTACCTTACCCAACTGTCAGAAAAAGTAAAATCCGGTTTCGTCTGATGCGCAACGACCCACTCCACAATCTCAGACACTGGACAAACGCTTCCATCCTCATAGGTCAGGCCTGCGGGAAATACCGCGCTGACCAGGTCCACATTCGGATCAGTGTTATATTTGAGAATCAACTCCTTGAACTCCCTGACAGTGGACACTTCTTTCAGCTGAATAGAGGTAAAGCCGCATTCACTGTTGCAGTCTCCGAGTTCCTGCTCCAGTAAAGAATGGAAATTCTCTTTCCACGTAATAGCCCCTGAATGAATAAGGACAATATTCTTTGCCTTCGGGAAAAGCACCTTGACGAATTTCAGCCCTTTTGCATATTGGAACTCCCCGGTGATTCCGCTCACATTATGCCCCGGGTTGGAACGATTGTTCATAAATTTTCTGTAATTATTATACCACTCCGGAGGCAGCATTGTACTGCCGAATAATACCGGATAGGAGCTGTCCACCAGAGGCAGCATAACCTCTTTGGCTGCGGTATCACCAAGAGTAATAACCAGGTCAGGGTCTGCCCTGTATACTTTTTTAAGCGCTGCAAGGCCCCGCTCATGAATTTGCTTCGGGGTTCTGTACGTCTGCCTGGTCTTCATGTTGAACCTGCATATTTTAACCGTCTTTCCCTCAATAAATCCATGCCGTTTGAGTTCATCCAGCATCCCTTGTTCAACATCTGCTCCAAACCCGCATCCCTTGTCATCACTTTGAACAATAACCAGATGAAACACCCTGGGAGTAACATCAGGGTCCATGGTTTCAAAAAGCTGGGCGGCAGCACCCAGAAGTTCAGGTTCCACAGTAATCCCCAACTGTTTTGCCCGGGCGATATTAAAGGCCAGTACAAATTCTGAGGCGTCCTCAATTGCTATATCTCCGGGCCTGGTCCCCTTAAGAATTTGAGCACCTTTGCGTGCCGCCTGCCGACCCATGCCGGAAAAATCTACAACCACACCTCCAAACGCACCAATCCGGCACATGAGTGTACTGCTGGCAAAGGCCGGTTTATGTGAATGGGCAAGTGTCCAATGCAAAATATCACGTCCGGTAACGGTGCCGCCTGATTTGGTTTTCAGACGCACTGCGGCGGGATAGTAGGCACCGATTTCATCATTGGAGTCTATGTAGCGAATTATTTTTTTATACTCCGTAAAACTCCCAACCTCGTAAATACTGTAAAGAACATCGCTTCCATAAACAAAGAGTTCACTTTCCATCTGTTTTTTTATGGCATGACCGGTGGGAGAATCATCCACGATAAAAACAACTTTTTTAAGATCCCTGATAACTTCCGCCATCAACTGCATGGACTTGTCAATATAGAGTTTTTCATACACCCCGGTCACATTATGGCCGGGATGAGTACGGTTTTCCATGAATCTGCGGGAATGATTATACATCTCCGGCATGGCATTAATACCGGAAAAAACGACAGGTATATCACTGTCCACAAGGGGAAGCATAACTGTGCGGGTTGCATTATCATCCACAGTAAAGACCAGGTCGGGTTTAAAGTCTTCTATCATGGCAAGCGCCTGTTTACTCCGGGCCTCAATCTGGTCAGGTCGGGTATAGGTGCGCTTGGTGTCCATAAAAAATCGCTTAATCTCAACTGACTTACCATCCACGAAACCTGATTCAGCCAAGCCCTGTGCTATTCCCTCATCCTGGGGCTGACTGATGAGACTCTTGGGAGCATAACTGTGGATGATTAATACACGGGGCAGGGATCTGGTTTGGGCAAAAACACTTTCCGGAAGGAAAAAAAGAAGCACGATCAGTAGCGCACAGGGATAAAACCTGAAAAAAGAGCTGGGATGTTCCATTACGGAACCACCGTTATTATCCCGGCTTTTCCGGAAAGGACTTCACCGATTATCCAGGCCTTATCATTACCAAGAGCTGCAAGTAACCGGGCTGCGCCTGCCGGAGGCATGGCAAAAAGTAAGCCCCCTGATGTCTGAGGATCAAAACCCAGCATAAACAGAGGATTATCTTCAGCAAGTGTACTGACAAGCCACTTCTGGTAAAACTTCTTATTTGTGTATGCCCCTTCCGGAATGATACCCATATCGATAAAATCGAGAACTCCCGGCAACACTGGCAGAGCTCCTGCCTGAACTCTCAGGGATACCTCTGAGGCCTCTGCTATTTCATGCAGGTGACCAAGCAGACCAAACCCCGTAATATCGGTACAGCAATGAGGAGCCAGATCAGGATTTTCGGCAAAATCCGGTTTGCTTACTCTCTCGGCAGCGACCTTATTCAGGGTTGCCATGACCTCCACCATTTGTTTTTCCGTATCTGCAGCGGCAAGACCGCCTTTAAGAGCCGTTGACAAAATACCGGTACCAAGAGGTTTTGTTAACACAAGAACATCTCCAGGAACGGCTCCGGCATTCAACAGAATATGATCTGGATGAACAGTACCTGTCACAGAAAGCCCGTATTTCAGCTCAGTGTCTTCAATCGAATGCCCACCCACAAGCAGGGCCCCAGCTTCTTTTATTTTAGCCAGCCCCCCCTCAATTATTTCTCTGAATACCTGTTTTTCCATAGTATTAACGGGACAGGCAAGAATATTCATGCAGAGAAGAGGTTTGCCGCCCATGGCATACACATCTGATAACGCATTGGCGGCGGTTATCATGCCAAAAGCATAAGGATCATCCACAATGGGCGTGAAAAAATCAACCGTCTGGATGAGGGCGGTGGTCTCGTTGAGACGATAAACACCAGCGTCATCACTGGTTTGTGAACCAACGATCAAGTCCGGATGGCTGGGCAGTTCAAGCCCGCATAATATCTGGCCCAGGTCCCCCGGGCCCAACTTGGCAGCTCAGCCTGCTGCTTTTACAGTCCGTGTTAATTCAATTTTCATCATTTTCCAGGGATATGAGTTACAGAAGGAGAAGGACTTTGCATAAATTTTTCGCTTATTCTACCAAATCTCTGCATATTTTGTTGAAAAATATTCTGTTATCTGTTTTGAAAGAATGAGCAGTAAAAAAATCAGTTTACTCTTCCAGGGCACAAAGAAGCATTCTTTGTGCCTTGTTGATTTACGGCTCCATTTTTTGGTCAACGACTGGATAATAAAGGATTACCAATACTGATTTACAGACAATCCTTTTCTTTAGCTCCTGACCATACATACTTTGCCCCAGGGGATCATGAATCCGCAAAGAACTGCTTTGAACAAGAGAACAAAACCCTCTCATGAATGTGGCATCTGCGGCATTTTTGGCCATGAAGATGCGGCAAAACTCACCTACTTCGGCCTGTATGCCCTTCAGCATCGTGGGCAGGAAAGTGCCGGGATAGTGGCTGGCGACGGCAGCCATATGGTTCTGCATAAAGACATGGGGCTCGTTCCGGAAGTTTTTACGGAAACCAACCTGCGTCGCCTGTCAGGCCATCTGGCAGTGGGCCATGTCCGTTATTCCACCACCGGCGAATCATCAATAATCAATACCCAGCCGTTTATGGTCACCCATAAGGGTGTCCCCCTGGCAGTTGCCCATAATGGCAATCTGGTCAATACTCTTGACCTGCGAAAACACCTTGAAGAAAAAGGCTCCATCTTTCAAACCACCATGGACAGCGAAATCGTTGTCCATCTCATGGCCCGTACGATGGACATGGGGCTTGCCAAGGCCATTAAAGAGTCGTTTGCCTGCATACGTGGCGCATATTCTCTTTTACTTATGACTCCCGACACCATGATCGCAGTACGTGATCCCAACGGTTTCCGCCCACTCTGCCTTGGCCGGCTGGAAAACGGGGGCCATGTGGTGGCATCTGAAACCTGCGCACTGGACCTTATTAATGCCGTGTATATTCGGGATGTTGAACCAGGGGAAGTGCTGATCATCAACAAAGACGGAATAGAATCCATTTTCCCCTGGTCTCCCCGACAGAAGAGCTTCTGCATTTTTGAACAGGTCTATTTTGCCCGACCCGACAGCGATATTTTTGGCACCAATGTTTACGCCACCCGAAAAAAAATGGGTGAAATCCTTGCCAAAGAGGCACCTATTGAAGCTGATTTTGTCATGCCTTTTCCCGATTCCGGCAACTATGCAGCCATAGGATATTCCCAGGCTTCAGGCATTCCTCTGGAAATGGGTATGATCAGAAACCATTATGTTGGCCGTACTTTTATCCAACCATCTCAGGCCATGCGAGACTTCTCTGTCCGGGTCAAACTCAACCCTGTTCGCTCGTTGTTGAAAGACAAGCGGGTCATCATTGTTGAAGACTCTATTATCCGCGGCACAACCGGTAAAAGCCGGGTCAAGGCATTACGTGATGTAGGGGCAAAAGAAATCCATATGCTGGTTTCCTGTCCGCCAACCGTCAATGCCTGTTATTACGGTATCGACTTTCCCTCGTCCACCCAACTCATTGCCGCTAAAAAATCACTTGAGGCCATTCGGAAGCATATGGACCTGGATTCGCTCACATACCTCAGTCTTGAAGGACTGGTTGAGGCCACCGGGCTGCCCCATGACGATTTCTGCCTGGCCTGCTTCAACGGCAAGTACCCGATAAAGCCGGACACCACATTTAGAAAGGATTCGCTTGGCAGCTGTATACGATGAGCAAGCAATGATTAAAATCAAAGGTAACTATTCAGGTAGCACCACGACTTTAACATAACGTGTGGCCTGTAACTGTTCAGTTTGTGCTACTCGAGCAGGCTTAAATGGACGAATCTAAGGCACTCCTTAACAGTTACAGCACGGTGGTTATGCAAGCTTTTCGTACCCACCTGAATAGTTACAAATCAAACAGATATAATGGCTGAAATACATATTGACACCTATTTATGCAGCGGTTGTGAAACCTGTGTTGAGATGTGCCCGGACGTTTTTCGCATGGATCCAGTATTAGAAAAAGCCGAGCTGGTTACCTCGACGCCGGAAATAACCGATGATGTCTACCTGGCTGCAGCATACTGCCCGGAAAAATGCATAGAAATACTTGACTGAATGAGGCCTCTGCTTTTCCCGGAGGCAGGCGGCCCCACACTTATAGAGAGAGGTGCCTGTGAAAGCGGCCCGTCCGCAAATGAGAACCTGATGCAGTCTGAGCTGATGAAAATTTTGAGCTAACTCCCTCAACTCAAAGACCTTCTTTTCCCCGCAATTATTTCCTCCTCCTGTTGAAAAAAATCCATTTTCTCCACCCCCCACTTCCCATTATTGCTTATTCAGTGTATAGTTTTTTCTGGTATGAATAATTTTTATTATTTATGAGGTAAGGAGATTTTATGGACCCGGCCACCCTGATCCCTTCACCAGATACCATTCCGGTTCACTGGATATGGTTTCAGCTTCTTCTTCTGGTGACTTTTTACATCCATATCCTGCTCATGAATATCATGCTCGGGACGATCATCATCGCTCTTGTCAGTCATGTGCGCAAACCGCAGCCAGACACAGCGCTCACACACCACATTTCAGAGAATCTCCCGTTTTCCATCGCTCTTGCTGTAAACTTTGGGGTGGCCCCTCTCCTCTTTGTCCAGGTCTTGTACGGCCATTTTGTTTATGCAAGTTCCATCCTCATGGCCCCGCTCTGGCTCTCCATTGTCGGAATTCTCATTGCGGCGTATTACGGTGCCTACATTTATAAATATTCATACGACAAACTCATTGACGGTAAAATGCTGCTCACAGGGTTTATCAGCTCCATGCTGCTTGTTATAGGCTTTCTCTTTTGCAGCAACTTCACCCTGATGCTCCACCCGGAATCCTGGCCACATTATTTCGATCATCCATCCGGCCTGTTTATCAACTTTGCCGACCCGACCCTTATCCCCCGTTATCTTCATTTTGTTGTCTCCTCACTGGCAGTGGGAGGCCTTGCCATCGCTCTTTTTTTCAGAAAAAAACAGCTTGAGGGGGATGATAAAGCAAAACAGTGGATACACCACGGCTGTAACTGGTTTGGCTATGCGACCTTTGTAAATTTTGCCATTGGCTTCTGGTTTTTCGGCGCCCTGCCCAAGGGATTGATTCATCCATCATCTTTTGTCGGCGCGCTTTTTTCGCTCAGCCTTCTCATTGGTATAATCACGGCAGTCCTGGCTGCAATTCATGGACTCAGATACAAAATTATGCCAGCTGTATACCTCTTACTGACAGCTGTATTCTTTATGATACTTGCCCGGGAATTCCTGAGGGTGGCCTATCTCAAGCCCTGGTTTTCTCTTGCTGATCTTGAGGTTGCCTCCTCGTACTCACCACTGTTTTTCTTTCTTCTCTTTTTTGGCGCTGGCCTGTTGCTCATTGGCTGGATGCTTAAAATCACCTGGCAGACGTACCACAACGGGGAGGTATCAAGATGAATTACCCTGTCTGGCAACTGGATGCGTTTGGCGGTGGTCTTCTGATCGCCATGATGGCAGTTTTTCATGTCTATATTTCTCATTTTGCCGTTGGCGGCGGTTTATTTCTGGTACTGACTGAGCTTAAGGGAATACGTGAAAATAACCGGGCAATCCGTGACTATGCCATTAAACATACCCGGTTTTTTCTTCTGGTGACCATGGTTGCCGGTGGCATCACCGGCGTGGGAATCTGGTTTACCATAGCCCTGCTCAACCCCGCCGCGACCTCCGTTCTTATCCATAATTTTGTCTTTGCCTGGGCTGCTGAATGGGTGTTTTTCACCATTGAGATCATTGCCCTGCTCATCTATTACTACACCTACAGACGCATGGAGCAGCGTCATCATCTGATGATCGGCTGGATTTATTTTGGCGCTGCCTGGATGTCACTTTTTATTATCAACGGTATCATTGATTTCATGCTCACCCCCGGAGCCTGGGTGAGCACACATAATTTCTGGGATGGTTTTTTCAACCCGACATTCTGGCCTGCTCTGTTCTTCCGCACGGCACTCTGTATTATTATTGCCGGGCTTTTCGGCTTCATGACTGCCACCTGGATAAAGGATAAACCCCTGCGTGACTCGATGGTGAGCTACTGTGCCCGCTACCTGCTTATTCCCTTTGCCGTCCTGCTCAGTTCGGCATGGTGGTATAAGGGAGCACTGCCGCCTGACGTGGAAACACTTATTTTTAATGGAATGCCTGAGATGCAACGCTTTATCTCCGGCTTTATCCTCCTCTCCCCGATTTTAATCATTGGCGGGCTGCTGTTTATCAGCAAAATTCCCGGCCGGGCGTCCCGTCCGATTGCTGTGATCATGCTGGTGCTTGGTCTGGCCTACATGGGGTGTTTTGAATTTATCCGCGAAGGTGGACGCCGCCCCTATATTTTGCGAAACCACATGTATTCAAATTCTCTTCTGCAAAAAGACCTGGCACGTGTACGCCGGAACGGATTGCTCAAGGAGGCGAAATGGGTGCAGAATAAACACATAACTCCTGCCAATACGCTTGAGGCCGGGCGGGAAATATACAACATTCTCTGCCTGCCCTGCCATTCCATAAACGGACCGCTCAACAACATCACCCGGCTCTCCTCCATTTTTTCCGATAAGGGACTGGATGCTCTGCTCTCCGGGGTGGAAAAAACACACCCGTATATGCCGCCATTTGCAGGTACTGGTGAGGAAAGAAAGGCGCTTGCTCAATATATTTCCTCTACCCTGAACAGCAAACAGAACTCTGACACCACGGCTGAACCTGCTCCTGTTTCTGTGGCTGTCCCCGCTTTTGACAGGGAAAAAGATACTTACGTGCTCCTCGCCTGGAGTGATATGGGCATGCGCTCCATGACGGACAGTTCCGGCGACTGGCTGATGCTCCCACCTGGTCAAACGCTCCGGGCCACCCTTATCCTTCGCGGAGAGACACCGGAGATCATCACCGACGATGTCACCCTTGAATATGAAACTGCCAGGGATTTTTCCCGTCCTGCTGAACAGGTTGACTTCTGGAAGAATGCTTCGTCCCTGCTGGGTCTGAAAATTCCGGTGAATACGGGATTAAGCGGCTCTAAGCTCAGCGGCGTAATGCAGCCGGGTGAATCATCGTTTACAGCTCAACTGCTGCCGCTTGTCCCCTATACATCTGCGGGAAAATACCAGCCCTATCCAACGGTGTCCATTACGGCAAGAGATACCAGGGGATATGAACTGGCAAGAACCGTGGTAGTGGCACCGATTGCCACGGAACTCGGTTGCCGCAACTGCCATGGTGGGCCATGGCGGGTGCAGAGCCGGGCCGGCATATCCGGGCTGACAGCGCAAAATGTTCTGGCGGCCCATGACAAGCTTTCCGGAACAGGACTGGTTGCTCAGGCAGCAGGTGGAAAACCGGTACTTTGCCAATCCTGCCACAGTGACAGCAACGGCAACCACCCGGGTAATGACAGTCAGCTTAATATGTCGGCTGCCATCCACGGTTTTCACGCAAATTTTCTCAAGGGCAAGGGGGCATCTGCCTGTACGAGCTGCCATCCTGCCAGTGAAAACGGGGCAACGAGAGCTTACAGGGGTATGCATCACACACTTGAAATGGACTGTACAAACTGCCACGGAAGTTTAACCGACCATGCCCTGTCCCTGCTGAAAAACGAACAGAGAGCAGGCAAAAAACGAGCGGCCGTGCTGGCAGGAAGACTGCAACCTGAAGCGGTCGCAACGGTAGCAGAAATCACCCCCCGCAAACCTTGGATCAATGAACCTGACTGCCTGTTCTGCCATGTTGACTTCCAGGCCCCTGAAGAAGACACCACCTTTAACAGGTGGACAGATGGAGAAGCTGCATTATTCCGCAACCGGACAGACGAATCAGGCCAGCTTTTCTGCAGTGGTTGTCATGGCAGCGCCCATGCCATCTATCCGGCAATGAATCCAGCCAATGAAAAACTCGATGTCATCCAGCCACTCCAGTATCAGGATAATGCGTTGCCTCTAGGCTCAAATGCCAACTGTGCCCTGTGCCATACCATCCCCATGCAAGAGGAAATGCATCATCCCAACATGCTCAGAGAATTCAGAAATCTGTGATAACGCTGGCCCTGCTCTGGATTTTATGGTGCTTCCTGCACAGCCTGCTGATAACCGGCTGGCTGAACCGCTGGATTGAGAACAAAGGCGGGTTCCTGCAGGGTGCGCACCGTCTTTTTTACGTGGGGTTTTCCTGCCTGAGCCTCATTCCGGTGCTCTGGTACCAGTTCAGCCTCCCTCAACAACAGTTTTTTTCCTGGCACGGCCCCTGGCGGATCCTGCAGTTTTTACTGCTTTTTTACGCTGTCATTATGTTTTATGGCGGGAAAAAAGTCTACGACACCAGCTACTTCCTGGGGATCAGACAGTGGAAAAACTACCGGCATAACCAGGAACCGCAATCCCTGCCCTTTACCAGCAAGGGAATTCTCCGTTATGTTCGTCACCCGTGGTACAGCGGCAGCCTTACCTTTCTCTGGGCCATGGGACCGCTCACTGATGTAACCATCCTCGCCCGGACCCTGCTCAGCCTGTATCTGGTTATCGGCACTCTGCTTGAAGAGCATAAACTCAAGCTGCAGATCGGTGAGCCCTACCATGAGTACTGCAGGCAGGTTCCCATGCTCATCCCCTGGAAAGGAAAAATGTGACAACCCTTCAGGTGGATGCGGAAAACTTGCACAACGACAAGATAAAAATTGAGGTAACTATTCAGCTGCACCCCATCTCGGAGTCGCGGCTTACCTGCGACAATCAGGCCGCCTCACATAGGCGGTGACACCGCTTCGCTGTTATAGTTCGTTGGCCCGCTTGCCACAATATGGGGCACATCTGAACAGTTACAAACCACAAGTTATGCCAAAATCGTGGTGCTACCTGAAGTTACAAATTGAGTTCAGCTCTGCCATCTGTTGACTCCCTGTCAGCCGGCCAGCGTCTTCTTCCACAGCTCAGCATCTTTTTTCTTTAAACCGCAGATAACAAGAGAGACGTCATTGTTTTCTTTTTCAAAACGCATGTGGCCAAGAACCATATGCATACACCCCGCAGGTACATCCACCTCTGCCGGCAGCACAAGAACCAGATTGGACCTGTTGCCGCTACTCTTTTCATCGTGAATGACCTGCGAAATATCATTCTTTTTCACCTGAAGATGCGTACCGTTCCAACTCAAAAATGATGCTTTGGGAATTGAGACAATACCATTATTCAATGACAGATAATACTCTGGCAAGGCTGCCATTTTTTTCCAGACAAAAGCACTCAAGGCGATCATCACGGCAGAGATACAGAAAAAAATAATCAGCATTTCAGACCTGTTATCAAGATCTTGAGCGACAAACAGACAAGTAAGGATTATCACGGGCAGAGCCGCAAGCATGACGATAAATGTTTTTAAAAACTGCAGTTCTTTATTGGTGAAATATTGGGTTTCCATAATCGTTGTTGTCTGTTTGCGGAAGTGCAACCCGCATGAGTGAATAAATAGCCGAGAACCGGCTCAGCCGGCGGCCATGGACTGTAAAACAGCCAATGCCCTCCGGGCATCAGCTTCGGGAATAAAAAAATGATCGTGAAAATACCCCGCAATCACATTGACGCTGATCCCCTGCTCTGCAAGTCTGCTGCTGACTATCGCTGTCAGGCCAACACTCGTGAGTGCTGAGTGAACCCCCAGGGTAAGACAGGAAAAAACAGGCGCAGCAGCAAAACCGCTTTCAACGGCTGCCTCGCGCGGTATCACCAGGGTTAAGCCTTCTTTTTCCTGAAACGAGGCAATGGGCCGAAGAACAGAAAAGTCGCCATACCGCGACAACGGCTTATGGATAAAACAAAAACTCTGCCGGAGCAACCTGGGTGACATTTCCTCAACAAGTGTTTGTAAATCATCAATGCCACTCATCCTCCTCTCCTTCCCTGATTTTTCATGCCTTTCCCCCGGCTATGAATCCGTCGCCTGGGCGTACTTCTCACGCAACAGTTTTTTATTGATTTTGCCAACACTTGTCTTGTCTATAGCCTCAACAAACCGAACCTTTAGCACGACAACCTCCTTGGAAATAACCCCCTTGTCGACAAATCCCCGAATGTGCTGACGAAGATCTTTTGCGCTCAAATCAACGCCTTCTCTCTGCACCACCAGAGCAAGCGGTCTTTCACCCCATTTGGCATCCGGCTGACCGATAACCGCCACCTCTGCCACTCCCGGAAAACCCGCCAAAAGGTCTTCAACTTCAAGCGAGGAAATCCATTCACCGCCAATTTTGATCACATCCTTGATCCGATCTGTTATTTTGATCGATTTATCCCTTCCATAGTACGCTACGTCACCAGTATGCATATACCCGTTTTGCCATAACGTTTCAGAGTTTCTCTTGTCTTTTAAATACCCCTGGGTCAGCCAGGGGGAACGAACAACAATTTCCCCGACACTCTCACCATCCGCCGGCACATCGTTCATCTCTTCATCAACAATCCTCAACTCAACAAGCCCCAGAGGCCGCCCGGTTTGACAACGAACATCCAGTTCCTCATCTTCGCTGAGATTCTCATGAGTAACATGGGCAAGGGTGAGTAACGGACAGGTTTCCGACATGCCATAACCGCTGAATATATCAACTCCCTGCTGTAAAGCGGCCCGGCACATGGCCTTGGGCAGGGCCGCGCCTCCTATTATCACCTTCCAGTTACGTAAATCAATTTCTGTAAACAGAGGATGACTCATCAGGAGATGGAGGATGGTCGGGACACAATGGGAAAAAGTAACGTTTTCCCTGTCAATAAGTGTCAGCAACATTTCCGGCGCATATTTTCCAGGATAAATCTGTTTCAGGCCAAGGGAGGTAGCAATATAGGGGACCCCCCAGGCATGGACATGAAACATCGGAGTAATAGGCATATACACATCGCCCTGATGGAAACGTCCCTGACCGGCAACAGTTCCCAGGGCTGCCATCCCGCCAAGGGTATGCAGAACCAGCTGTCGATGGCTGAAATACACTCCTTTGGGCATGCCGGTGGTCCCGGTGGTGTAGAAGGTCGTTGCCCTTGTATTTTCATCAAAATCAGGAAAATCAAAATGGCTTTCGGCGTCTGCAAGCAGGGCCTCATACTCGCCGACAAACTCTAATGAACTCTCCACCTTCTGTTGCTGATCCTGCAGAAGAACATACCCCCGAACTGTATCTATACGACCTTTAATCTGTTCGAGCAGGGGGAGGAATTCTTCATTGACCAGAATAAAATCATCTTCTGCATGATCAACAGTGTAAAGAATCTGTTCCGGAGACAGACGAATATTGACTGTATGGAGTACCGCGCCAATCATGGGAATTGCAAAAAAGCATTCAAGATACCTGTGGCTGTCCCAATCCATTACCGCAACAGTATCACCAGCTTTGACTCCCATGGCACTCAGAGCACCGGCAAGCCTGCAAACCCTTTTTCTGAACTCAGCATAGCTGAACCGCTGCAGATCCCGATAAACGATTTCCTGTGTCGGATCATCAACAACCGGTGCCAGGAAAAGATTTTTTATAAGTAAAGGATAGGCGTAAGCTGAAGCAGTTCTCTGGATAAGATTATCAGGCATGGGAATCTCCTTAATTGAGTGTTGCTCTATTGCGACGAAAAAAAAAACAGTTCTGCGAGAATATCAGGAATGGACAGGAACTTCAAGCCGGGGTGATTTCTTAAAAAGACTTGCGCTCCACTCTATCCAGGCGCTTAATTTTCCGGCAAGAGATGTTTCACGGGCAACTCTGACGCCCAAACCGGCCGCGACCTGATCTACCGCCCGATGATACTTCGGCCTGAGTCTTAATAAACGTATTTCCCCATGCCCCTGCCCATCTTTTGTTTTGACAACCGGTGACAAAAACCCGGGTTCAAGTGCACAGTCGGCAGCAGCAATACCAGTGGGTATGCTTTTTTGAGGACCAAAGAATCCTGTTTTGCAGGTAATCACCAGCTGTCCCTGGTTCTGCTTGATAGTTGCATACGTACGGGGTGGAACAGAAGACAGATAACAGCAGGTAAACCCTTGTATCTCCTGACACTGTAAAAGAGAGGATGATTCTCTTGCCAGTAGCCGGTAGACAACAATAT
>QNYF01000106.1 GCA_003978695.1 Desulfobulbus sp.
GGCAGCCAGATAAGAGGCCTGGCCGATTATCTGGAGGAAGCTATTGGCGAGTACGGACCAACCAAAATACAGGTCGTGTCGGATACCTTGTATGGCGGTGCTGATGGAGCCCTTGAACTGGCTCAGGAGATGCCCGAAGAGTACTGGACGGAGTTGTAACGTCTTTGCGGTTTTGTATGCAGGTAGATGATACATTCTCCAGGAAGTTGTTTTCCTGGAGAATGTGTTCGGCAAATTATTCCTGTTCTTCTTTTGTTTTTTCTGAAAGTTCTTTTTTAATGCGTTTTCTGGCATCATCGGGAAGAGCCTGACAGAAGAATTCGTTTTTCAGGTCATTCTTTTTAACAAGAGATCTGATAAAAAGTAATTGCTTCCTGTACCGTCGGCATAGATTACACATCATGAGGTGGAATCGGATGCCCATACGTCTTGACAGGGGGAGTTTCCGGTCCATAGATTCAGAAATAAGGCGGGATATCTGTTTACAGCTGAAAATCCAGTGACGCATAACAACCTCTATTTCTCCTGAAACCAGTTAATCTCAAGACATCGTCTGAGCAGTGCTCGTGCCCGGTGCAAAATGACCCAGCAGTTGTTCTCGCCAGTTTGAAATCGTTCACAGATTTCTTTTGTTGTCGCGCCTTCCATCTCACGCATACGATATGCCAGTGAGAGTCGGGGCGGCAGATTTTTTAGGCAGGCAAAAATCACCGAGAGCAATTCTTTTTCCTGGTAGACGTTTTTGGGGTCTCCGCCCCAGTCACCAGGTTTGATTTTCCATTTTTCCCGTGTGTCAAACATTGAGCCCATGCTGCCTGCGAAATCATCCAGGTTTTCATCGCTGTGTTCAGGAGTCGTCTTTCTGTAGTAATCAAGAATCTTATGTTTTAAAATTCCGGTCAGCCAAGTCTTAACGGTTGATTTGCCGGAAAAATTTTCATAAGATTTGTAGGCTGCAAGTAACGTCTCCTGTACCAGATCTTCAGCCGTGAACGAATTCTGTACACGGAGCAGCGCAAATCGGTACAGAGCATCACCATACAAATCCAACCACTGGACAGCGTCGTGCTCTTCTTTGTTTTTCACAACGGTCGTTCTCCCTGTTTTCATTCTTTTGTAGATTATTATCATGAAAACAGATTTCAAACGCTGTTTTTTATTCTTTTTTCCTCCTTTTACTTAAAAAATCCGTGATGAGGGATTGTTCTTCTTTTGAAAGAAAGTCAGGATCAGCCATGGTGCGTATCATTCGCGCCACAGTGGAGTTCCATTCCAGTCCGTTTTTTTTGGCACCATAGACGCGATCAAGCGTATGGCAGATACTGCATTTTTGAGAAACCAGAGTCTTGCCAATGTCCCGCTCCGGCTGACTGTTGTTCTCCTGTCGTCGTTTTTGTTGACTGATAAGATAGTTGGTGACCTGTTTGATGTCGAAAACGGCAATGTTCGGAGTGTCAAGAAATGCCATTTTATTGACTGTTTTCGTCCATCCCTCATCATTTTTAAAGGATCGGTATATTCGTTCAAGACTATGACATTTGCTGCATTTTTTATTCATGATTGCTTTGCCCAGATCCAGGTCAAGCACCTCACTGTCCTGAGCCATAAGGGTTGTGTAGGTCAGGTTGGATTTATGGAGCGAATAGTAACCCGCCGTGATCCCTGTTAAAGAAAAAGAGAGCAGGACGATGGTAATTCCAAGAAAAGGGAGTTTGGCACTGTGGCGCGGGTAACGGCGTGCAAGCAGGATTTTAATACCAAGTAAAGGTATCAGCATGAGGGACATGACTATATGAATAACTGCTCTGGCTTTTAATTCTTCCTGATAGCCCGCGACCTTGCTGATCATGGAAAAGAGCATCACTGTCAGGATCAAAATGAAAAAATAACCCAGGAGCCTATGAGCATAAATCCATTGCGTTTTTCCAGACTGATCTTCTGTCTTGCCGGTCACTTCCAACATGATTAAAGATGCCAGTGCCCCTACACTGACGAAGAGCAGGGCAAGTAATGAAGTAGTCTGCGGATTCATATCGTCTTTTTGTTTTTGTTTTATGCCATCGGGATGCCGGTTATTCTTGACAGTTCCGGGTCAAGTGCCCCCAGATCCTGACGGTTCAGGTCGTTGAGTGATGATTTTCCACATATCCGGGCAATGGTTTTCACCTCTTCCGTGGCTGCGTTGATAAAATTTGCAACCCGCATGGCTCCCTGCGTAACATCAAGCCTTTTGCGGAGTTTGCCGTCCTGAGTTGCTATGCCGTAAGGACAGTTTCCCAGATGACACTGGCGCAGGTAGGTGCAGCCAAGAGCAATTTTAAGGGCACCCGCCATGTAAACACCATCCGCACCAAGGGCGAGGGCTTTGGCAATATCTGCCGGGTGACGAATTCCTCCCGCCGCAATTAAGGTCACCCGGTCAAGCAGATCATGTCGAGTCAGGAAGTCACTTGTCCGGGGGAGAGAATAGATTAGCGGCAGGCCCACATGATTTTTCATGGTTACCGGGGCGGCTCCTGTGCCTCCTTCGCCGCCATCAATAACCAGCACATCCGGAATATTTTTCTGGTTGAAAATGGTTTCCAGGTCACGTCGTAAATGGCCGCCAACAATTTTTAAAGCTATTGGAGCCCCTCCGGTAATCGCACGTAATTCAGCAATTTTATCTGACAAGTCGGCCGCGTTGGAAATATCCGGGTGTACAGCCGGTGACAGAGCAAGCTGTCCCTCGGGTATTTGCCGGACCGCAGCAATCTCGGCAGTCACCTTTATGCCTGGCAGTTTGCCGCCCAGCCCTGGTTTCGCTCCTTGCGAAATTTTTATTTCCACCATATCAGCCAATTGTAATCGCGTGTTACTGACGCCAAAACGACCAGTTGAGTACTGCAATGTAATATGGTCGGCATGTTCCCTCTCTTCATCAAGCATTCCGCCTTCACCTGTATTTGCAAGAGTTCCGGCGAGTGTTGATGCCTTGGCAAGGGCCATTTTCGCCTCCTTGCTGAGAGCGCCGTAAGACATGGCCGCAATAAGGACAGGGGTTTTGATAAGAACAGGTTTTGCCGCAGTTTTTCCGAGGATGACGTCGGCTGCAACGTCAACTTGAGAGTCGAGGGGGAGAGTGTCAATCTGAGCAGGCAGAAAAAGGAGGTCATCCATGCCAAGAAACGTTCTGGAGGTTCCTTTGCCTTCCAGTGTACCGGAGCCGGTTTCTGCCATGCTTTGTATCATGCACCGGGTGTTGCTGTCCCAAATTCCGAAATTGTTTCTTCCCGGATCGTGAATAAAGAATTCAACCGGGGTCTTGCAAACAGGACATAAGTGAAAGGTGATGCTTCCACGACACTGGTATCCGCAGACCGGACAGCGATATTCTGTCATAACGAGTTACCCGAGCCAGCCTTGCAAAAACGGGTTAAGCTCATTTAGTTCCCCAACACAAAAGCGTTGTACACCTGCCAGCCACTGACAGCCTGCAACAAAGCCATGAAGAGAAGAAGGATATTTGTACCCGCATGGATAAGCGGGAGAAGGACGCGCTGTTTTTTTTGTCTATCCATATACAGACCCGTCCCAAATCCTGTGATCAGTAAGGGCAGGAAAAACAATGCTCTGGTTCCATGAGGGCCTGTAATAAGTAATCCATGCCAGCGGGTTTTGACCATGGTAAAGCCGAGAAACAGACCGAAAAACCATAACAACAGGGTTATTTTTCCAAGAAAAACGTGCCGCTTCCAGTTAAACACGGTTTTATGTTGAAAATGGAGCCGCCGAAAACGGGCAACTCCAAGTTTCAACACATATATTGCCATAAGTGTGGCAATGACCTGGGTTAGCGGATGAATCAAAAACATGCCTGACTGCTCTTAGAACGGGTGGTTATTTGAATTCATGAACCAGTACGAAATCATTTGCTGATCGTGTCCCGTGGCAACCAATGCATCCTTTCGGTTTACCAGCTTTCAGCGGTTCTCCTTTGGGGCTGTATTTTACCCAGAACCAGTCGCCATCTTTGGGGTTATAATCTTTTACCTTATACATGACTGTGATTACTTTGAGTTCATGGGCAGGGCTGTAGTTCTCTTTAACCTCAATTGCACCATATTTGAGTGGTGGAGTAGTGGACTCAAGGGCCTGTTTGTTAACAAATACTTTATGCAGGGGTGCATGAGGAGCACGGCCTTCCTGCATTCCCTGGTGGTCCGGCCAGAACGACCACTTGGTATATGGAGACGTTTTTGTGATGTATGTCCACAAAGCCGCTCCATCCGCAGCCGGCATTTCGTCGGCTATGGAAAAAGAAGCCACCCCAAGGGTCACCGCAACAGCCAGGCATCCGGTAAGAAATAGTTTATACATATTGATCTCCTTTGTTGATGGGGCATCCCCCGTTTGCAATTGGTTGTAGAATCCCGCATTGTGATTCTTTTTAACAACCACGCATTGCTGTTGATTAATAAGTCGGTTTTTATTGCAAACCCTTACAGTTTTTTTTGTAGAGGATATGTAACTATTCAGGTAGCACCACGACTTTCGCATAACGTGTGGTCTGTAACTGTTCAGATGTGCCCCGTATTGTCGCAAGATGGGGTGCAGCTGAACAGCTACGAATAGAAAAAAGTAGTCTGTTTGAGGTTATGGTTGTTTACGAAATGCGTGTTTAGCGTTTATTATGAAAGTCACCATGAAGAGCCGTGTTGTCATGCCGGAGTGATGAGTCTTTCATTACACGTAGCGGCTGCCAATAAGGTCTGGCTTCACTGGTTGGATGTTGAGCGATGTGTTTTTGAGGTATGAGTGTTCAGTTGTTTGCTGTCAGTGTTGAATTAAATTGTCAGGAGGTATGACCATGGGTGATAAAGCTGTTACTGCGTCTACAAATTTACAAAAGGCTGTGAGCTGGATCAGTGAAGTCGTACAGGACCATCCGGAAAAAAAGCGTGAAACTGTGCTCAAGGATGCCCAGGTACGTTTTGATCTTACTCCAGCGGAAAGTACGTTTTTGACAGAGAAGTTTTCCGGAGACGTTTCGGAGAATTGATAATGAGAGGTTCTTGCGGTCAGCAGCTCAGGCAGTAGTGCGGCCATCTCACATTACAGAAAAACTCCGCGGCATAGTCGAGCGGATTACTTACCATAACACTGATACGGGCTGGTCTGTTCTGCGGGTACGTTCTTTTGACTCTTATGGAGAGGAGGCAACCGTAACTGTTCACCAGATACAGGTTTTTGCCGGGGCTACCATGGAGTTCACCGGCAACTGGACAGTTCATCCCAAATTTGGCCGACAGTTCAAGGCAATCTCGGCCAATGAGCTGAAACCGGCCTCAGCCGGAGCTCTGGAAAAGTATCTGGGTTCAGGGCTGATAAAGGGCGTCGGACCCAAAACAGCGCGCAGGATAGTGCGCCATTTTGGCAAAGAGACCTTAGAGGTTTTTGAGCAGGATATTGAGCGTCTTACCGAAGTCCCCGGTATTGCCAATAAAAAGCTTGCCTCCATCACAACGGCCTGGCTTGAGCATCGCGCTATTCGTGATGTCATGATTTTTCTTCAAACCCATGGCATATCAACATTGTTTGCCGTACGTATTTTTAAAAAATACGGTGACAATGCAATCAATCTGGTGTCAGAAAATCCCTACAGGCTGGCCTCTGATTTTTACGGAATCGGTTTTTTTACAGCTGACCGGGTGGCCCTATCCATTGGCTTTGCCAAAGATTCCTCTCTTCGTGTTACAGCAGGTATCCGCCATATTCTCTCTGCCAGTCGTGAGCAGGGACATTGTTATCTGACGTTTGAGCAGATTGTTTCCGGTGTTTCTGGTCTGCTGGAGAGGGATGTTGCAGATATACTTCCCGGTTTTTTGCGGGAGCTTGAACAGGAAGACGGGCTTCGGATTCGTCATCTTTTTTCAGAAGACGGTCAGGAACTGAGTTGCTATTACGCCAAAAGTCTTTATTACGATGAAAAATATGTTGCCGACCGACTGCGGGCCATGGTTCGTCCTCTTCCTTTTAATCAACAGCGGGGACGTGACTGGCTGAACCATTATACCTGTCAGGCAGGGCTTGTGTTAAGTGATGAACAGGCTGGTGCTGTCCTGTCAATTGCTGGTTGTCAGTGCGCAGTACTCACCGGAGGTCCGGGGTGTGGTAAAACAACAACCACCCGAATGCTGGTTGCCTTTTTAAAGGTTCTGGGCAGGTCAGTCATGCTTGCGGCCCCTACAGGAAGGGCCGCTCAGCGGATGGGTGAAGTGATAGGACTTGAGGCCAAGACGCTTCACAGGTTGCTTGAGTTTCAGGGAACCGGGTTTAAGCGCAACGAAGAAAACCCGCTTGAGTGCGATGTTTTGATTGTTGACGAATGCTCCATGCTCGACATAAGTCTTACCGCTACTCTGCTGAAAGCCGTGTCTCGGGATACGGCAATGGTGTTTATTGGAGATGCCGACCAGCTTCCATCAGTGGGCGCAGGTAATGTTCTTCGTGATATGATTGCCTCAAAGAGTATCCCCTGCAGTACCTTAACAACGATTTTTCGTCAGGCGCAGAAATCGGAAATAATCACCTATGCTCATCTCATCAACCGTGGAAAATTGCCTCAAATCGAGTCTCCCTTCAAGAATCCGGCAGTATGGAAAAAGTCGGATTGTTTTTTGATTGATTCCGAACAGGCTACCCAGGCTCAGCTCAGATTTATACACAGGATTAAACAGCAGTTTAGCACAGTTGAGCAACGTGAAAAAGCGGTCGGGGAAGATCCGCTCAGCTTTGACACCGAAGCGATACGAACCTCTCATGAAACCACGTATGATCAAATAGAGGTGCCGGAACAGTTTGCCCATGTAAATCTTCAGGAGCTGGTTACAGCAGATGGTGGCGCTGAGGAACTTTCCGTTGTCTTGAAAAAAGTGCATCCCTGGTCATCGCTTTATTACGGACTGACAGCTGAAGATGTTGTCAGGAGGCTCTATACCGAGTGGATACCCAAGTACTTTGGGGCCGATTGTGAGATTCAGGTGCTTTGCCCGATGATACGGGGAAGTCTGGGGACGTCTTCGCTCAATACAATGCTTCAGAATTCCGTGAATCCCAGGAAGACCGGCAGAGCTGAGTTAAGCATTGGCGAGCGTGTCTTCCGGGTTGGGGACAGGGTGATTCATCGACGTAATAATTACGATCTCGGTGTTTTTAACGGCGATATAGGGCAGGTAGTATCTATAAATAATAACGCGTTAACACTGGTGGTTCGTTTTTTTCAGGACCGGCGGGAAGTGGAATATCAGCGTGAACAGATCACAGAGCTTGAAAGTGCGTATGCAATCACCATCCATAAATCTCAAGGTTCAGAATTTGAAGTGGTTATTATTCCGGTTGTAACCCAGCATTATCGAATGCTTTTTCGCAACCTGTTATATACCGGAATTACACGGGCAAGGAAACTGGCCGTGTTTGTCGGCACAAGAAGAGCTATGGCAATGGCAGTTGCCAACCAGGATTCAGGGTTGCGCCAAACGGCGTTGCGTGAGTTATTGCAGAACAGCTCAAGGGATCAATAATATTGATAGTTGCCGTGTGGATAAGATTCGCTGGGAGCGCGAAAAAGCGTGGAGATATCAAAAGATATGATTTGTGAAATTTTACAGTCCCTTTAAACAGCCATTTTATGTGAGGTCGAAAAGGGTGTCTGTACACGATGCAAGTCGACTATATACGCTGATTCTACTTGAAAAAAAATCTTTTTTGGGATATGTTGTTATCTCTTATCCAAACTTCCAAACATAAAATTAAGGTGACCGGTGATTGTAAATATATCGGTTTTTACGGGAAAAGTTTGCGCTTTGTACCGACTTGTTGCCCATCGAAGGAGAGTTTATGAGCGCCAAGATTATCAGTGGAACTGAAACTGCAAAAGTAATTCGTGAAGAGCTCAAGGCCGAAGTGGCTGAGCTTGTCGAAAAACATAATGTCGTGCCTGGTCTGGTAACTATCCTGGTTGGCGAAGATCCGGCTTCTCAATCCTATGTGGCCGCAAAGAATAAAACAGCTCATGCACTGGGGATTCATTCTGAGCAGGTTACGCTTGATGCTGATACCAGTGAAGCGGATTTACTGGCGCTTGTGGATAAGTATAATAACGACGAAAAAATTCATGGAATTCTGGTTCAGCTCCCGTTGCCAAAGCATATTGATGAAGCCAAGGTGCTCTATGCCATTGACCCTGATAAGGATGTTGATGGTTTTCATCCGGTCAATGTCGGTAAAATGGTTATTGGCGAACAATGTTTTCTCCCCTGCACGCCGCATGGTGTTCTGGAACTCATCCAGCGGGCAGGAGTGGAAACCTCCGGTGCGGAGGTCGTTGTGGTGGGCCGTTCCAATATTGTCGGAAAACCTGTGGCTAACCTGATGCTGCAGAAACGTGATGGGGGGAATGCGACCGTTACGCTTTGCCACACCCGAACCAAAGACATGGAATTTCATACCAAACGTGCTGATATTCTCATTGTTGCTGCCGGAGTGGCCAACATGATCAAGGCCGATCAGGTGAAAGATGGCGTTGTCGTTATAGATGTGGGGGTTAATCGCGTCGGGGTGACAGACTCCGGAAAGGCAAAACTCGCCGGCGATGTTGATTTTGATTCGGTCAAGGAAAAGGCCGCCGCAATTACACCGGTACCCGGTGGAGTGGGGCCCATGACCATAACCATGCTTATGAAAAATACCGTCCAGTCTGCCAGGCAGTTTGCCGGGCTGGCGTGATATAACAAACTGTCAGGTAGAGAGCTTGCAATTCGTGCCTCTAAAATATCAGCCTGACACATGTACCTCATGCATTAGGAGATTATATTATGGCCAAATCCAATGGATGTAACAGCTGTAATGATATAACCGGAAGTTCAACGCTTGATCTGCTTAATCAGGATCTTGCCAAGCAGGTTCGTACTGCGTATGACCGTATAGAAGACCGGGGGATGTCTTCCTGCCTTTTCGGGTCAGGAGGAACCTGTTGTCGTATCTGCAATATGGGGCCTTGTCAGATTATTGACGGTGTTGATGCCATGGTTGGTGTCTGCGGGGCAACAGCTGATACTGTTGCTGCTAGGAACTTTGCCCGGATTGTTGCGGCGGGAACAGCAGCTCATACCGATCATGCCCGTGAAATGGTTCGTGGCTTTATTGCAACGGCTAAGGGCAAGACTCCACATGAGATTAAAGATGTTGAAAAGCTGCATAAAATTGCGAAAGTTTTTGACATTGAAACAGAAGACAGGGATAAAAATGAGATTGCCCTGGAGCTTGGAGAACGTGCTTTGGCCGAGTTTGGCCAGCAGGAAGGTTCTATCACCATGCTCAAGCGTGCTCCTGAGAAACAGCAGAAGATATGGAAAGAAAAAGGTGTTGCTCCCCGCGGAATTGACCGCGAAGTTGTTGAGACAATGCACCGTACCCATATGGGTGTTGACCAGGAATACACAAATATCATGAAGCAGGCCGCCCGTTGTTCGCTGGCCGATGGCTGGGGGGCTTCCATGCTTTCCACTGAGCTTACAGATATCATGTTTGGCACTCCTGTGCCTAAACGGGCTATTGTTGATCTTGGCGTTTTGCGTGAGGATATGGTCAATGTGACGGTTCATGGTCATGAGCCGCTTTTGGCAGAATCTCTGTGTCTGGCAGCCGAAGACGATGAAATGCTGGCTCTGGCTAAAAAAGCAGGGGCCAAGGGAATTAATCTCGCCGGTGTCTGCTGTACAGGTAACGAAATCCTGATGCGCCGGGGAATACCGGTTGCCGGTTCCTTCATCCAGCAGGAAATGGTGCTGGCAACAGGTGCGGTTGAGGCCATGGTTGTTGACGTGCAATGTGTCATGCAGTCTGTTGCCCAGGTTGTGAAGAACAAGCATACCGATATTATCACCACCAATTATCGGGCCAAGATGCCTGATGCCATCCACATCCAGTTTGAAGAGGATGCGGCATATGAGTCTGCCAAGAAAATTTTGACCCGTGCCATTGGTAATTTTAAAAAACGGGGCGACTATTATATTCCGGAAGGGAAAAAACTTGATGTGGTTGTCGGGTTTTCCCATGAGACCATTAATTACATGCTCGGCGGCAGGTTCAGGCAGTCGTATCGTCCACTTAATGATAATATTATCAATGGCCGGATTCGTGGTGTTGGCGCGCTTGTCGGTTGTGAACATTATAAGCATGCCGATGATGTCCATTTCAAGATTGCTGTCGAGTTGATAAAGAATAACGTGCTGGTGCTGGCAACAGGATGTGCTGCTCAGGCGCTTGGCCGTCGTGGCCTGCTGCGTCCTGAGGCTGCTACAGAGTATGCTGGCGACGGATTACGTGAGGTTTGCGAGACGGTTGGTATGCCGCCAGTGCTCCATGTGGGTTCCTGTGTTGATAACTCCCGTTTGCTCATTGCCTTAACTGAAATGGTTAATGAAGGTGGTCTTGGAGACGATATTTCCGAGTTGCCAGCTGTTGGCTCTGCACCGCTATGGATGAGTGAGAAGGCTGTGGCCATTGGTCAGTATTTTGTCACCAGTGGGGCGCATGTTATTTTCCAGGATTTACCTGTTACTGGAGCCAAGAAATTTACCGAGTTTATTCTCAATGGTCTTAAGGAAGAGTATGGTGCATGCTGGGGTGTTGAAAGTGACCCCATCAAGCATGCCCGGGCAATGATTGCCGCCATTGATGAGAAGCGGGAAGCTCTTGGAATTAACAAGAAACAGGAACGTGTTCTCATGGATATGGCAATGCGTCGTGATCTTGAAGGACAGTCTTTGCCCGGTATGGGCTGTGGTCAGGGCGGTCATTAATTAATGTATTGAACGCAGATAATGTGTTGGTCAGAGTGTGATGAACATATTATCTGCTTTATTCTTTTGCAGCAACGGATCAGGTAAGGAGGATTGATGAAATCGGGGAGCAATTTGGAGCGGGTGCTCAAGAGCGGTGAATTTGCCGTAACCGGTGAGCTTGGCCCGCCGAAGAACAGTGACCCGGAGGTTGTCCGGAAAAAGGCACGAATTCTCAAGGGGAATGTTGATGCTGTAAACATTACTGATTGTCAGACAGCTATTGTCCGGATGTCGTCGATCGGGGCAGGCCTGATAGCCCAGTCTGAGGGTGTTGAACCTGTCATCCAGATGACCTGCCGTGACCGTAACCGGATCAGTATGCAATCAGACCTGCTGGCTGCATCTGCAATGGGCCTTAAGAACCTCCTCTGTCTAACCGGCGATCACCAGAAGTTTGGTAATCATCCCGGTTCAAAGGGTGTGTTTGATATGGATTCCATTCAGATGCTTGGCATGGTCCGGGATATGCGTGATGCGAAAAAGTTTCAGTGCGGAGAAGAAATCAAGGGCAGTGCCCCTGAGTTATTTCTGGGGGCCGCAGCGAATCCATTTGCCTATCCTTTTGAATTCCGTGCGGTACGCATGGGGAAAAAAATCAGTAATGGAGCTGATTTTATTCAAACCCAGATTATTTATAACGTAGAAAAATTTGCCAGATTCATGGAAATGGCCCGCGAACTCGGCCTTCCTGAAAAGGCATATATTCTGGCCGGGGTTACGCCACCAAAATCTTTGGGTATGGCCAGATACATGAAAAAATTTGTTCCCGGTATGGATGTGACCGACGAAGTCATTGACCGTATGAAAGGGGCAAAAGATAAGAAACAGGAAGGAATAAACATCTGTGTTGATATAATCAATCAGGTGAAAGAGATTAAAGGAGTGGCCGGTGTACATGTTATGGCCATTGAGTGGGAGGAGGCGGTGGCAGAAATCTGTGAGAGTGCCGGATTGCTGCCACGACCGACTTTTGATGAGGTTGCTTCCTCCACTGTTGAGTTGACACCATCTGTTGCTTCGGATCAGGCTGTTGAGATCAGGAGTCAGGATGCTGTAACTGATGATGTAATGAATAAGGCCCGGGAGGAGGCAGCATCCATTGTTGCTGCTGCCCGGCTTGAGGCTGAGACGATACTCTCCGGTGCCAAACCGGTTACGACAACGACTGAAACTGCTGCCATAGCGACTGATGATGCAGGAGAACATGAGATGAATGAGAAAGAACGTCAGATGGCGTTAGAATCTGTAAACCAGGGGCTTAAAGCATTAAAGAGTGCGTATGGTCTGTCAGATGACCAGTTTGAGGCATTGCTGAATTTTGCAAGTGCTGAGGCTGTTCTGAAACGTGATCCCGCCATCGGAGCTCACCCTTCCAGCGCCCCTGTTGCCACTGCCGCTGCTCCGGTTCCGGCAGCTGCCGCCAAACCAGCTGTTGATGACGCTGCTAAAAAGGCAGAAGAGGCAGCGGCTGCGAAAGCAAAAGCAGAGACTGCTGCCCAGGCTGAGTCTGAAGCCAGGGCTAAGGCTGAAGCAGAAGCCAAGGCAAAAAAAGAGGCTGAGGCAAAAGCTGATGATGCAGCCGCCCAAAAAGTCAAAGCAGAGGCTGCCGCAAAGGCTGAAGCTCAGGCCAAGGCCAAAGCTAAGGCAGAAGCGGAAGCCAAGGCGAAAAAAGAGGCTGAGGCCGCCAAGCAGAGTAAACCTGCTCCTGTTGCAAAAGCTGTCAAAGCTGCCCCTGCAGCCGGCCTTGCTGCTTCTGTTCTTTCAGTGGAAGGAACGCCTTTTGCTGAGCGTACAACCAAAGTTCCGGCCTCCGCATATAAAGTAGACTACTCTGGATCTATCCGTGAAGTAACTTTGGGTAATGGAGAGAATTCCATAACAGTTGGCGGCTCAAACTCAATGCCTTTTCACCTCTTTGAAGGTGACATGCAGCATAAACCGCTTATTGCCATGGAAATTCAGGATATTCGACCTGATAACTGGCCAGAGACCTTGAGTCAATATTTCGATGATGTCATGGACAGTCCTGTTGACTGGGCGAAGAAATGCGTAGAAGAGTACAATGCGGACGCATTGAATATCTGGCTGATCGGTACTGATCCAAACGGTGAGAACCGGCCATCTGCCGACGCTGCTAAAGATGCAGCTGCAGTCATAGAGGCTGTTGATGTTCCGATTATTATCTGGGGGTGTGGAAATTCTGAAAAGGACACCGATACTCTTCGAGAGGTGACATCGATCATCGGTGATAAAAAAGTATGTTTAGCCCCTCTTGAAGATGCTAATTATCGGGCAATCGGTGCGACAGCCATGGCCTTCCAGCATCCCATGGTTGCGGCTTCTCCAATAGATGTAAATCTGGCAAAACAGCTTAATATTTTGCTTGAGAATCTTGGCGTCCCGCTTGATTCAGTATTGATGGATCCTTCCATCGGCGCCCTGGGATACGGGATTGAATATACCTATTCCGTTATGGAGCGCATTCGGATTGCTGCTCTTACCCAGAAGGATGAAAAACTGCAGGTGCCCATTATTTGTAATCTCGGGCGCGAAGTCTGGAAAACAAAAGAAGTTGGTCTTCCCAGTGAAGAGTTGATGGGAGATCAGGAACAACGTGGAATCATGATGGAAGCTATGACCGCTTCCTGTATGTTGATGGCAGGTGGTGAAGTGTTGATTATGCGTCATCCTAAAGCAATAAATATGACAAAATCACTTATTAACGGTCTGATTGCCTGATGCATAACCATACACCTAGAACCTCGAAATTTGAACCGTTTTTCGGATAAATAAGGGAGTTATCTCAATGTCAAAGATTATCTGTTCTGCAGCTATTCGTGGCGCCCAGAAAATCGTGGATATGTCTGAAGAGAAGTATGAGGAAGCCATTAAGAAATATGGCCCGGATCAGGACGTCTCCTTCCCCAATACCGCCTATTTTCTGCCGATTATTTACTCCATGCTTGGAGCCAAGGTAGAAAAACTCGGTGACATGAAGGATATTTTTCAGGAGTGTCGTAAGCTGCTGCCTGCAGTTGTAACTGAAGACCTCTGGCTGCCATATCTTGCTCCTGCCCTTGATGCCGGTATGGCAACCTATTTCGCCGAAGAAATGTATGAGTCTATCCGTTATCTCAATTCTCCGGATTTTTATACCAAAACTGAAGATCCAACGTCGGAGAATCTCTGGCTTGGCGCAGCTGACGACGTTATTTTCCGTAAACGAGGTGTTGAGTTCGTTGACGGAACAGCTCCCGGCTTTGCGGCTATTGTCGGTTCTCCTGAAGACAAGGAAGTGGCTGCGAAGATTGCTATTGAGCTTCAGGAAAAAAATCTCTACATCTTCATGCATGACCAGTCAAATGGTAAAAACATGGCTGAACTGCTGATTGAAAATGATGTGCAGGTCGGTTGGGGTACCCGCCTTGTTCCTTTTGGCAAGTCCTATACCTCTGTTGTCTTTGCCATTGGTTTTGCCTGTCGTGTAGCTCTTGCCTTTGGCGGTATTAAACCCGGCGATTACAGTGGTAACCTCCTCTATAACAAAGATCGTACCTTTGCCTTTGTTATGGCCTTTGGTCCGGTAAGTGACGAATGGTACGCCAACGCAGCCGGTGCAATCAACTGGGGCTTTCCCACTATTTCTGATTACGATATTCCTGAGGTTCTTCCTACAGGTATCTGCACCTATGAGCATGTTGTTTCCAATATTCCCCATGACGAAATAGTCCAGAAGGCCATCGAGGTCCGTGGTTTGAAGGTCAATGTCACCAAGATTGATATCCCCATGTCTTTTGGTCCGGCGTTTGAGGGTGAGCGCATTCGTAAAGATGATCTGTTCATGGAGTGCGGCGGCGGTCGCACAACAGGTGTTGAAGTCCTTATCTCTAAGGAAATGGATGAGATCGAAGACGGCGCTGTCATCATGGAAGGGCCTGATATCTGCGACATTGAACTGGGCCAGAATCTGCCCATCGGTATTCTTGTTGAAGTCGCCGGCCGTGAGATGCAGTCAGATTTTGAACCCATTTTAGAGCGCCAGTTTCATCACCTGATGAACTATATTCAGGGGATCATGCATATCGGCCAGCGTAACATTATGTGGGTACGTATTGGCAAGGCTGCTGTTGAAAAAGGATTCTCTTTCAAACATCTTGGTGTTGTCCTGCATGGCAAGCTGCATCAGGAGTTTGGCGCAATTCTTGATAAGGTACAGGTAAAAATCTACACAGTGCAGGACAAGGTGGAAGAGGTTATGGAGATTGCCAAGTCTGTCTACCATGAACGCGATCTTCGTCTTGGTTCAATGACCGATGAAACCGAAGATGTTTTTTATTCATGTACCTTGTGTCAGTCTTTTGCCCCAAGTCATGTCTGCGTTATTACACCTGAACGTATCGGTATGTGTGGAGCCTATAACTGGCTTGATGGCAAGGCTTCGTTTCAGATTAACCCGACAGGTCCTAATCAGCCCATTGAAAAGGGTGAATGTACTGATGAGGAGAATGGGTATTATAGTGGGATCAATGAGTTTGTATCCCAGGCCTCCCGGGGTGCTGTTACCGAGGTAAGCTGTTATTCATTGATGAATAATCCCATGACCGCCTGTGGCTGCTTTGAAGCGATTGCTGCCATGCTTCCTCAGTGTAACGGAATTATGGTTGTTAACCGCGATTACATGGGTATGACACCCTCAGGCATGAAGTTTACAACTCTTGCCGGCATGGCGGGCGGCGGCATGCAGACTCCTGGATTCATGGGCGTTTCCAAGCATTACATGACCAGTAAAAAATTGTTCAAGGCTGAAGGTGGGCTTAAACGTGTTGTTTGGTTGCCTAAAATGCTTAAAGAAGAAATTGCAGAAAAACTCAAAGAGGTCTGTGCAGATATTGGCATGCCTGAACTTTTTGACATGATTGCCACTGAAGAGCAGGGGACAACAGAAGAAGAGATTATGGAATTCCTGAAAGAAAAGGGACATCCTGCTCTGGAAATGGACGAGGCAATCGGCTGAATATTATAGATTTCAAGAGCTTTCTGTTGTTTGGTGAACTCTTGGAGTTATTTGAACACGATGATAATTTGCAGCGAAATACGTTGCGTTTGCGATACGCTTAAGGAGGACGGACAATGGCGTTAACCGGTATACAGATTCTCAAGATGCTGCCCAAGAAAAATTGTGGTGAATGCGGCATCCCTACCTGTCTGGCATTTGCCATGAAGGTAGCTGCAGGTCAGACTGAGATCGAAGAATGCCCCTATGTGAGTGATGAGGCAAAAGCCACCATTGGCGAGGCCTCAGCACCACCTATTCGGACCATAAAATTTGGAGCCGGTGATGCCGAGTTTACCGCAGGTGGTGAAACCTGTCTGTTCAGGCATGAAAAACGTTTTGAGAATCAAACCGGCATAGCCGTTCTTATTTCGACAGATGAAGATGCGGCTGCAATTGATGGCAAACTCAAACGTGCCAACGATTTTGAGTACGAGCGAGTCGGTGTCATGATGCGCAATAATCTGGTCGCCATTAAAGATGCCGGTGGCGGTGACCTTGCCGGTCTGGCTAAAAAAGTCATGGAGGCCGCCCCCAAGCAGGCGATCATCTTGATGAGCGAGAGTGTTGATGCGCTCAAAGCCGGTGCCGAAGCGTGTGGTGCTAACAAACCGCTCCTCTTTGGCGCAAATGCAGAAAATGTCGATGCTTTTGCTGCACTTGCAAAGGAAACCGGCTGCGTCATAGGTGTTAAGGGAAAGAATCTTGATGACCTAGTTGACACCGCAGAAAAGCTGATTGCGGCAGGTGTTAAGGATATGGTTATTGATACCGGTGCCCGGACAATGCGTGATGGGTTTGAAGATAACATTGTTGCCAGGCGTGCCGCTGTCAAAGAGAAATTCAAGCCACTTGGTTTCCCGACCATCACCTTTCCCTGTGAAATGGCCGATGATCTGATGATGGAGGCCATGATCGGTTCTGTGCTGATGGCCAAGTACGCGGCCATCACCGTGTTTTCTGATATTCAGGGTGATATTCTTTTCCCGCTTCTATTGGAGCAGCTGAATATTTTTACTGATCCGCAGCGTCCCATGGTCGTGCAGGAAGATATTTATCCAATTACCGGCCCTGATGAAAATTCACCGGTTCTTATTACCTGTAACTTCTCTTTGACCTACTTTATTGTGTCCGGCGAAATTGAAGGCTCCAAGATTCCCAGCTGGCTGCTCATCAAGGACACTGAAGGCCTTTCTGTACTTACCGCATGGGCTGCCGGAAAATTTGGTGCTGATCTGATCGCAATGTTTGTTAAGAAATCCGGCATTGGCGATAAGGTAAAGCACCATGAACTGATTATCCCTGGTTATCTGGCAACTATTAAAGGTGAGCTTGAAGAGGAACTGCCTGACTGGACTATCACCATAGGGCCGCGGGAGGCAGGACATCTTCCGGCATTCCTTAAAGAGTGGAAACCGGCCAGCTGATAGCTTCTGTAACTCTTGTGTGACAGAAGCCAGGTAGATTTGGTCTTCTGTCACTTACCACCTCCTGACAATAAACTGCCAGATATCTTGATTATATGCCCACAGTGACAATTACCATAGACGGCAATGAGATTATTGCTGAAAAGGGGTTAACCATCCTTGAGGTGGCAAAACGCTCAGATATTACGCTTCCCACCCTCTGTTTTGTCAAGGAGACGCTTTCCAGGCATCCCTGTGAAATATGCGTAGTTGAGATAACAAACTATGAATCCTGCGGCTTAAAATCAACCCTTTCCTCAGACGGTCTTTTTCGTGCCTGCGTGACACTCGCACTTGAGGGCATGGAAATTATTACCGATTCAGAAACTGTTATTGCTCATCGTCAACAACGCCTGGCTGATATTTCAGCAACTCATTTTGGTGACTGTAAAGCCCCCTGTAATCTCACCTGTCCCGGACAGATCAATGTTCAGGGGTATATAGCTCATGTCGCAAAGGGTGAGTATGAAGAGGCACTTCGACTCGTTATGGAGCGTAATCCCGTTCCTTTTTCAGTAGGACGGGTCTGTCCCCGTTTTTGTGAGACACGGTGTCGTCGTATTCTGGTGGATGAACCTGTTTCCATAAATCATCTCAAACGATTTGTGGCGGACTGGTGCATGCGTAATGAAATTGATCTTAAGATTCCAAAAGATAAGCCGACCGGCAAGCGGATTGCAGTGATCGGTGGCGGTCCGGCAGGGCTTACGGCAGCCTGGTTTTTGACCAGAAAAGGGCATGACGTGACTATTTTTGAGGCAGCGCCAAAACTTGGCGGCGCCCTTCGTTACGGTTTTCCTGATTATAAAATACCTCGTGAAATCGTTGATTTTGAAGTTAACGCTATTTTACGGATGGGCATAAATATTCGTCTGGCCCAGAAGTGGGGTCGTGATTTTGCTCTGCAGGACTTAAAAGACATGGGCTACGATGCTACGTTTATCGGGATCGGCGCCACTGTTGATGCACCTTTTGATGTACCCTGCAAGGAAAAGGATCATGTGTACGCCGCCACAAAGTTTCTCCGGATGGTCAATGAAGGTCGTGACTTGGATCTGGGCAGGAGTGCGGCAGTAATCGGGGGGAATAATATTGCCATGGAGGTTGCCCGATCCCTGGTACGTTACGGTGTGCAGCAGGTAACTGTTATTTACCCGAGGGCACGCATCGAAATGCCTGCCAACCAGCGGAATATCCGTGAGGCAGAAGGTGAAGGCGTCCAGTTTTTGCTTATGGCTTCACCCGTCGGCTTATGCGGAACCCCAGATGAAAACAGCCGCTTAAAACTTGACCTCATTCGCATGAAACTTGGCAAACCGGATGAGCGTGGTAAACGCCCGGTCATGCCTATCCCTGATTCGACCAACTCTCTTGGTATTGATACTGTTGTATCCTCCCTCGGGCAGATGGCAGTACGTGACGGTGAAATCAAAGGCGGAGAACTTGAAGCAGCGCTTAAAATTTCGCCTAAAGGAATGATCGTTGCCAACCCCAGAACAGCCCTTACCAGTGTTGATGGTGTTTTTGCCGGTGGTGATGCGTCATCCGGAACAAAGACGGTTATTCAGGCAGTTGTGTCTGCCAGGCGAGCGGTTAATAATATTCATGCCTATGTCATGAATCAAGAAAAGGAACCTGCTGACAGCCGGTTTAATTTTCACCGGGGCCGGACTTTTGACGACGTTGCTCTGAAGAATTTTGACGGCATTGGTGTCAACCTGCGTGAAAAGATGCCGGTGCGTCCGCCAGAGGTTTCCACCCAGGATTTTGATGAGGTGAAACTCGGTTTTACCGAAAAAATGGCCCGACGTGAAGCTGAGCGGTGCCTGTCCTGTGGATGTACAGCTTTTGATCGTTGCGATCTTAAACGCCTCGATATTGAATACAAGGTCAATATCAATAAAACCGGCATGGGCAAAGTGCCAGTCTATCCAATTGATAGCGACCATCGTGCGCTGACGGTTGATCGGAACAAGTGTATTTTCTGCGGTCGTTGTGAACGCTCCTGCCCCTATGATGCGTTGGAAGTTCGAGCTGAATCCTTTGACGAAAAGGGAAGACCCCTTGGTCTGACCATTGATTTTAAGGACAATTGCGTATCGTGCGGGAAATGTGTTGACAACTGTTCTACCGGAGCGCTCAATAAGAAGAATCGGATTGTTCCGATTCAGTCTGAGGTCGTGCGCGATGTGCATACAACCTGCCCCTATTGTGGAACCGGTTGCCAGATGGTTTTAAAAGTTAAGGGGCATACCATAATGGAGGTCACCGCAGATCCTGATATTGGCCCGAATTATGGTGATCTCTGTGTAAAAGGTCGCTTCGGCCATAATTTCATACAGCACCCGGATCGGCTGACAAGACCGCTTATCCGCCGTCAGAAGGGACTTCCGCTTGAACCTGTGAAATGGGATGAGGCGTTAGAGTTTATTGGCCATGCTTTTTCACGAATTCGTGGCGAAAAAGGGCCGGATGCCTTGGCGGGTCTCTCGTCGGCCCGGTGTACTACCGAAGAAAATTACGCCTTTCAAAAGTTTTTCCGGTCCGGGATTGGCACCAATAATGTTGATCACTGTGCCAGGTACTGACACAGCCCAACGGTGACCGGTCTGGTCACAGTTTTGGGTTCCGGGGCAATGACCAATACCATTAACGGGATTGTAGATTCTGATGTGATGCTGGTGATCGGCTCAAACACCACGGAGACGCATCCGATTATTGGTCTGCGTATGCTGAAAGCGGTTAAAAAGGGGTCAAAGCTTATTGTAGCTGATCCTCGTCGCATCAAGCTTTGTGACAGTTCCGCTTTGTGGATGCGGCAGCGGCCAGGTACAGATGGTGCGCTTATCAGCGCACTCTGTCATGTGATATTGCGTGATGGGCTGGAAGATTCTTCATTTATTGAAGCTCACACAGAGAATTTTGAGGCGTTTAAAAAGTCTGTGGCAGATTGTACACCTGAGTGGGCTGAGGCTATCACCCAGGTGCCTGCCGACCAGATTGAAAAGGCAGCCAGGATATTTGCAGAAGCGGACAGTGCCGGCATTTATTACACCATGGGTATTACCCAACACACCTCAGGCACTGATAATGTCTGTGCGCTTGCAAATCTTGCCCTGATCACCGGAAACCTTGGCAAGCCAGGAGCCGGACTTAACCCGTTACGTGGTCAGAATAATGTGCAGGGTGCCAGTGACATGGGGTGTAATCCCACGTATTTTCCCGGTTACCAGCGCTTTGATGATGCCGCTGTCCGGGAGAAGTTTTCCCGGCTATGGGGGACTTCTGTTTCCGAGCGTCCGGGGTTAATGGCAACAGAAATACCAGATGCCATTAAAGCAGGAAAACTGGCAGGATTGTGGATCATGGGCGAAAATCCCATCCTGAGTGATCCTAACAGTGATCATGCCCGCAGGGCATTTGAGCAGCTGGAGTTTCTGGTTGTGCAGGATATTTTTCTTACTGAAACAGCCGAGCTTGCAGATGTGGTTTTGCCGGCAGCCTCTTTTGCTGAAAAGGACGGGACCTTTACCAATACAGAACGTAAAGTGCAGCGGGTACGCAGGGCCGTTCCACCCCCGGGTGATGCCAGAGATGATCTCTCCATTATCAATATGGTGAGCAAGAGAATGCTTGGGAGTCAGGGAGGGTATACCGGTCCAGTGGATCCTCTCTATCATACAGTGGCTCCGTTTGCAGCCGACGTTTTTGCCGAAATAACAACCTGCTGGCAGGCCATGGCAGGGATGAATTATGAACGGTTGGACCAGGAGGCACTTACCTGGCCCTGTCCTGCAGAAGATCATCCCGGCACCCCGATTTTGCATTCTCAGGGGATTGTCCGGGGGAAAGGGTTGCTCTCTTGCCTCAGTTGGAGTGGGCCTGATGAGTTGCCTGATGATGAGTATCCGCTTGTTTTGACAACGGGTCGTGTTTTATATCAATATCATACCGGAACCATGACCCGTCGGTCGCCTGTTCTTGAAGAGTCTGCGCCTTCAGCCTATGTTGAAATGAACCCCGAAGATGCGGATGAACTC
>QNYF01000144.1 GCA_003978695.1 Desulfobulbus sp.
ATGCAGGCCGCAGCATCCATTGACTGTTCGGCAAGATGCTGGGCCACAGGCAGATTATTGGCATCCTGGGCAGATCCTGCGTTGACAGAAACAAAACCACCTGCTTGAATAATACGGTCAAAACCCGAACGGTCGACAATAAGATCTTTGATTAAGGGAAATGCTGTTGCTCTAAATGGTTCAATACAGATGGTCTGGCCATTATCAAAATGACGCATGTGCAGCTGGCAGAGTGTTGTCTCCCGCTCCGGACCATGGGCTACGCCATCAACAACAGCACCGCACATCCCGCAGATTCCTTCCCGACAGTCATGATCAAAGGCAACAGGTTCCCTGCCTTCAAGAGTCAGCTGATCGTTGAGTACATCTATCATCTCCAGAAAAGACATATCTGTACTGATGTCAGAAAGCGGATAGCTTTCAAAACGGCCGCTTGCCTCTGGGCCTGACTGGCGCCAGATCTTAACTGTTATGGATATTTTTTTAGCAGACATGACAATATATTAAAGTATTTAGTAACTCTTCAGGAGCATTCACGGAGTCTATGCTTCACACAGTCTTATATGAACAGGCAAGCGTAGACTCCAAATCTAAGGCACTCCTGAACAGCTTCAGGACGGTGGTTCTGCAAGTTTTTCGCACCCACCAGAAGAGTAACATTATTTATAACTTCGTTGTGAAGGCGTAACGTTGTCAAAGCTCAAGGTCTCCTTGTGTAATTGCGCCTGTTTACCCTCGCCCTGATGCTCCCATACTGCCACATGGGTGTAGTTGGCATCATCCCGTTTTGCCTCATGTTCTTCGGTCTGGCTTTCCTCACGCAGATGGCAGCCGCAGGATTCTTCACGTTCAAGGGCGTCAAGTACCATAACTTCTGCAAACTCGAGAAAATCAGCAACCCGTCCTGCACGCTCAAGGGACTGATTTAATTCCTGGCCGGTTCCTGGAACATAGACATTGGCATGGAATTCTTCCCGAATTTCAGGGATCCTGGCAAGAGCCTTGCTCAGCCCCTCTTTATTGCGGGCCATACCGCAGTAATCCCAGAGTACTGCTCCAAGCTTTTTATGATAATAATCAACAGGATGTGTACCCGGTTTTTTGCAGTCACGGTTTTTAAGCAAGCCTTGGGTTCGTTGTTTCACCTCTGCTTCAACCTGACAAAAAGCTGCATCATCTATGCTCTCTTTATCAAAACCCGCCCGAGCCAGATAGTTGCCAATGGTATAGGGAAGAATAAAATATCCGTCTGCCAGCCCCTGCATAAGGGCGCTGGCCCCCAGTCGGTTTGCACCGTGGTCAGAAAAATTTGCCTCGCCAATAACAAATAGCCCGTCAATAGTTGACTGGAGCTGGTAATCAACCCAGAGTCCGCCCATGGTGTAATGGACAGCCGGATAAATCATCATGGGTTCTTTGCTGGGGTCGGAGTCGGTAATTTTTTGATACATCTGAAATAAATTACCATATTTTTTCATAATCAGGGGCAGGCCGTCACGGTTGATTGCCTCTTGAAAATCAAGATACACGGCAAGGCCTGTTTCACCTACGCCCTTATTATCGTCACAGACCTCTTTGGCATTTCTTGATGCCACATCCCGGGGCACAAGATTGCCAAAGCTCGGATATTTGCGTTCAAGATAATAATCCCGCTCAGACTCAGGAATATCAGCAGGGTTTCTGGTGTCACCCTGCTTTTTAGGTACCCAGACACGACCATCGTTGCGCAGGCTCTCGCTCATCAAGGTCAGTTTAGACTGGTAATCGCCATGAACCGGGATACAGGTGGGATGGATCTGAACAAAGCAGGGGTTGGCAAATCCGGCGCCCCGTTTATGAGCCCGCCAGGCGGCGGTTACGTTACAGGCCATTGCATTTGTTGACAGAAAAAAGACATTGCCATAACCACCTGTAGCCAGAACCACAGCATTTGCCGTGTAGCGTTCAAGCTGGCCGGTGATCAGATTTCGGACTATAATTCCTTTGGCCTTGCCATCAATTGTCACAAGATCCATCATTTCACGACGGGAATAAATGGTGACTTTACCTGCTGCAACCTGCCGCATTAACGCGGAATACGCACCAAGGAGAAGTTGCTGTCCGGTTTGACCACGGGCATAAAAAGTACGGGAAACCTGAGCACCTCCGAAAGAACGATTTGCCAGCGTACCGCCATATTCCCGGGCAAAGGGAATTCCCTGGGCAACGCATTGGTCAATAATACCGTTTGATACCTGGGCCAGTCGGTAAACGTTTGCCTCTCGCGCCCGGAAATCTCCTCCCTTAATGGTATCATAAAACAGGCGAAAGATGGAATCGCCGTCATTCTGATAATTCTTGGCAGCGTTAATACCGCCCTGGGCAGCAATGGAATGGGCGCGGCGTGGTGTGTCCTGAATGCAGAACGATTTGACATTATAACCAAGTTCTGCCATGGAAGCTGCTGCTGAAGCGCCGGCAAGGCCGGTGCCGACAACTATGACAGAATACTTTCTTTTATTTGCCGGATTAACCAGTTTGTTGTCAAATCGGCATTTATCCCATTTTTCAGCTAACGAACCTTCCGGTATTTTTGCATCCAGCTGCATGGTTTTTGTCGTCTCAGGGTTGTGGTTAAGAGTGTGGATTTTCTGTTGAATCACCATCCAGAGGATGCGCTATTTCCAGCAGATTTCCATCAGGATCACGGAAATATACAGATTGTATCGGCCCTGTTGCACCGGTTCTCTGTACTGGTCCTTCAATAATTGGTATATCAAGTTGCCGCAGATGAGAAATAATTGATTTAATACTCCTCTTGGTAAGCAGGCATAAGTCCAGTGAGCCTGGCTTGGGACAGCTGGCTTTGGGGGCAAACTCACTGTCGCTTTCGTGCAGGTTAATCTTCTGCCTGCCAAAGGTCAGTGCTGTACGCTTATCACCAAAATGAATGACGTTTATCCCCATAACCCGGGAATAAAAATCACAGGTTATGTCGATATCGTTCACCGTCATCACGAGATGGTCAAGGCTGTCAATGTGCATTTTCAGGCCAGCAGGCTCGAATTACTGAATAAAAGAAAAAGAATAACAAGAAAAACAGCAATTATAACAGCGCAAACAAGTGAGGCCATAGTTCGAATAATTCTGTCATAACGTGGGTGGTTCATTCCAAGTGTCTGGAAAAGAGACCAGAATCCATGGCTTACATGAAGCGCCAGAACAAGAATGCCGGTCGAATAGAGCAGGGTGTATACTGGCTGACTGAGAACGTTATTGACAATGTCTGCCACCGGCACACTCTGATCGGTGAAGCGGACATTATAAAGATGCAGCAGGATAAAGGATAAAATCAACGCTCCCGTGTAAGGCATCGTCTTTGACCCGAGGGTTCTGCCGCCGGCAGGTGTGCTTACCGCATAACGTTCAGATCTGGCCTGCAGGTTTGCCAGAAATAATTGTATGCCGGTTACAACGTGGAGCAGGAAAATCGACAAGAGGATGAACTCTGCCACAGGGATAAGAGGGCCAAGAGCATGGAGATGTTCTGCATAGCCGATAAATGCGTGTCTGCCCCAGAAAATTGAACTGTTTCCTGCGGCATGGACCAGCAAAAAACCACCAAGCATCAGACCGGTGACAGCCATTATATACTTCTTACCCAGTGACGACGAAAAGGCTTGACTGAACCAGGACATAATTGATTCCTGTTTACTCTTTAATTATAAATGGTTAGGGCTGGTTACCTTGAATCATTGATTCAATTCGCACTTTATTCAATAGTGAAGCAGAAGACAACAGCAAAATACGGTTTTTTTGTTCTCGCACAGCCAGGATGTAAGAATGAGTGTTGTCGTTTAAAGGGTACATTGGCAGGAAGGGTGTAATTATGAATGAAATGTGAAGAAAAGTGGTCTAAAATAGATCTTGAATATCCTCTTTATTTTTTTTCTACAGGCGGTTGTGTGATGAGAACGTGTGTACAGCCAAATGGCGTGTTCAGGGTAGGGATTCATAAGCCCCATTATCGTGTACGAAATCTGCGGGCAAACGATTGTCTTCTTCGGCTTGGCCGTAAAGAAGACGGCACTCCCCATGATAACAGCGCGAATTTCCCGACTGGTGATATACAGGAAGACAATGGTCGCTGGATTTACGAAATTGCCAATCCCTTTTCTTTTCGCGGGGCAACATTTATTGATTCCGGTTGGGCAGCTTCCCGGGCCGGGAATCCATCGATGATTTCCATCAAAGAGCCTCCTGAATGCTCGTTGATCACCATTCTTGCAAAACATGGCGCATCTGGATCTGTTGACAGAATACTTCAAGACCTGCCTAAACCCCTGTTGTATGATCTTGGGGCCAACTCAACAGATCCTGAAGAGCTGATGCTGCTTGCAAAAAACTGTTGCACAATGGAGTTTGACAGCCAGGATAATCCTGTTGGGTTGGTCTACATTGGCCAGGGGGAAGAGGCACGCCCGGATATAGATGATTTTGATCTGTTTGAAACGCTGGCCAATAATCCCTATCTTCCTGATCTCTATAAGGAAGTAATGGTTTTGCGCCCCGGAGTACAGGGCAACAGTGAGATTGTTGGCGACTGGCAGCGGGGTAAGACGCATGTTTTTGAGTATCTTCGCAGAAACTCTTATATTCCATGGGGACATTATGCGGCAAATATGGCGCATAATGCTGTACGATATAAGACATCGTCTCTTTCCCCTGCTGATATGCGGGGATTGCGCCATCTCTATTACCAGCGAATGGTTGTCACGCTCGCTGACAGGGTAGGGATTGACTGTCCGGTCCGCAAACGTGAGTTGACTGTTCGGGAACTTGAGAGGTTGAGGGTGCAGGTTCTTGCCGCAATACAATCAGCTGATGACCACCCGGCTACCCTTTGGGGCTGGAATTTTGGTTATGATTATTCCGGATCAGGGTATCGCCTTCATGCCTCTCATCAGATGATTCATCAGCAGTTTGCCATGGTTCAGGGTGATATGGAATTACTGGACGGAAGCCGTGCAATGAACTACAGTTGCGGGGATCAGGTTGCCGAGGTCGTTGAACGGTATCAGAAGAGTTACAATTCTGATTTTTTCACTGATTATATTCACTGTATCCGAGGAAATACCAGAGCTGATGGCGGCTCAGGTAACAGTGCTTTACTTGTCTGGAGTGATGAAAATGTTATGCTTTTTGTCCCCAAGGCGCAGGTGTCGCAGTGGGAGCTGCAGTTGTTGATTATTGCGGACGCAGATGAGGAGCCTGTGGGCAATGTTATTGAGGCAGATTCCAGTGTTCGGGAGTCTATTGATTGTGGTATCCTTACGGCCCAGCGAATTTTTGCAGGACTTGGTGCCTCCATGGTAACCTCTATTGAGTTTTCAAAGCGTCTGGGGATAAGTAACGGGCAGAGACTGCTTTACTCATTTCTACCTAAATTACCCTGGTCCATGGGAGCCTTCAGTGAGGCTCAGCAAAGGTATATCTGTGGCCATTTTCCTGAGGATTTCGCCACAGCCTGCAGGGCAAAGCTTCCTGATTTTCTGTAATGTATATTTGAGGAGCTCGTGGTAAATACCTTGTTGCCTGGAGAGGAAAACACCTTTGCTCACCTGTCCGTCCTCGATTGGAACGTTCATTGCGCAGCTCGATTTAAATACTCCGTTTTCAGGGGGAGGGACATATCATGATACCTGTCCGCCTGCAGATGGGCAGTTCTTTATTTTTGTTCGCTATACTTATTGGATTTTACTATGAAAAAAGGATATTTTGGTCAATGGGGCGGGGCATTTATCCCCGAAGTGCTTTATCAAACCTTTGCGGATTTAAAGGTTGCCTACGAAACTGCACGGGCTGATCAATCTTTCTGGCAGGAATATGTCGATTTAATGGCAAATTACTCCTGCAGACCAACGCCGCTGACCTTTGCTGAAAATCTCTCCAATCATCTTGGTGGTGCCCGTATTTATATTAAGCGGGAAGACCTCAACCATACCGGGGCGCACAAGGCCAACAACGTGATGGGGCAGGGCCTCCTGGTTCAACGGATGGGTAAAAAACGGGTTATTGCCGAAACCGGGGCCGGCCAGCATGGTGTGGCAACTGCTACCATGGCTGCCCGTTTTGGTTTTGAGTGCACAATCTACATGGGCGAGGAAGATGTTGCCCGACAACGACCCAATGTCTTTTGGATGGAAAAACTCGGGTCAACTGTAGTGCCGGTTACCGATGGGTCCAGAACACTCAAAGACGCCATTAACGAAGCTTTTCGCGATTGGGTGACCCGGATGGACGATACCCACTACGTGCTTGGCACGGCCTGCGGGCCCCATCCTTTTCCGGAGATGGTTTCCTGGTTTCAGTCAATAATCGGCATTGAGGCCAGAAAACAGATCGTTGCTCAGCATGGAAAAATGCCGGACAGGGTCTATGCCTGTGTTGGTGGCGGCTCTAATGCCATGGGTGTTTTTCAGGGATTTCTTGATGAATCAGATGTTGAGCTTGTCGGGGTCGAAGCTGGCGGCAAGGGTATACATACCGATGAACATGCATCGCGCATGGTTGGCGATCGTGCAGCGCCAGGAGTCGCTCAGGGATATAAAACAATGTTTCTGCAAGACGAAGATGGTCAGATGCTTGACACTCATTCCATTGCAGCCGGTCTTGATTATGTTGGTATTTCTCCTATACTGGCGGATCTGGGCGAAAAGGGCAGGGTGCGTTTTGAGGCGGCAACCGATGAGGAAGTTCTTGAGGCCCTGACGCTTACCATGCGCACGGAGGGAATTATTCCGGCCCTTGAGTCCTCACATGCCTTTGTTCAGGCAATAAAAGAAGCCCCGGGCATGTCTCGTGATCAGGCCATTATTATCAACATGTCGGGCAGGGGGGATAAAGATATTTTCACAATCGCCCACGCCTTTGATGATCCATCCTGGAAGGAGTTTATTATTGAACGGGCGGAAATGTACAATAAACAATAAGATTCATGTTTTTTCTGGATATTCGGTGCAACTAAATGACTTTACATAATAATCTTAAAGAACGATTAACGAAAAAACCCATCCTTCTCATGACCCATCTGGTACTGGGCTATCCTTCTCTTGCCACTAATCGTGAGGTGATTTGCCAGATGGCGGAAAACGGTGTGGACTGCATAGAGTTACAGATCCCTTTTTCCGAACCCATGGCTGATGGACCGGTGATTTTAAAAGCCAATCAGAAGGCACTCGCAGGTGGCATAACCGTTGAAGACTGTTTCGCCTTTGCTGAAGAAATGGCCAGAGAGTTTCCCGAGGTTAATTTTCTGTTCATGACCTACTATAATATTGTTTTCCGCTTCGGGCTTGCAGACTTTATTGCCCGTACAGCCGAAATAGGGCTGAAAGGGTTTATCATTCCTGATTTGCCTCCGGAAGAAGGAGAAGAATATCTTCACCTTGCTGCTGAAAAAAATATGGCTGCAATCATGTTTTTTACCCCCACCTCAACCGATGAACGAATGGCTGATGTGGCAGGGCAGGGCAGTGGTTTTATTTACTGTGTCGCCCGAAGGGGTGTCACAGGAGAACACACGGAAATGGATGCGCAATTAGATGGTTATCTTGCACGTTGTCGCAAGGCAACCGAACTTCCCCTGGCCGTTGGTTTTGGTATTGCCAGCAGGGATGATATAGCAATGCTTGAAGGAAAGGCGGATATGGCCGTTATTGGTACGGCTACTATAAAACTCGTTGATAGAGAGGGTGCAGCTGCGGTAGGTCCGTTTATCAGGGGGTTGGCCCATTCGTAAGGTGAAATGCAATGAATAGAAAAAATGACATCTCTATCTCAAGGAGAAAACTCCTCAAACTTGCTGCTCTTAATGGAGTAGCCCTCAGTGCTTTGCCACTGTTGACAAGTTGTGCCATTGATCCGGTGACCGGAAAGAAATCATTTGTTGCCATGTCCCGCCAGGATGAGATCAACATGGATAGGCAGAGATCCCCTTATCAGTTTTCAGGTGATTATGGCGTGAGTACAGATACCCGGCTCAATGAGTATGTGAACAGAGTCGGATTGGAAATAGCCAGAAATTCGCATAGACCCGATATGCCTTTTTCCTATCGGGTTGTCAATGCAGCATACGTTAATGCGTATTCTTTTCCGGGCGGTTCTATTGCAGCTACCCGGGGCATAATCATTGCTCTGCAGAATGAAGCTGAACTTGCCGCTCTTCTGGGACACGAGACAGGTCATGTCTGTGCCAGACACGCTGCTGAGCAGGCCGGAAAGGGAAAGTTATCCCAGCTGCTTTTGGCGGGCGCTACTCTTGCCTCAAGTGTGGCAGGCTATGGCAATGCTGCAGGTCTTATTCAAAATATCGGCGGGTTTGGCGCTGGAGCTCTATTGGCCAGTTACAGCCGGGACAACGAGCGGGAAGCTGATGCTCTTGGTTTGGAATATATGACCAGGGCCGGATACAGTCCACTTGGCATGGTAGGTCTGACCAAGGTTTTATTAGAGCTTCAGCACGGTAAAACAAGTGATGCTCAGCGGCTCTTTGCCTCTCACCCCATGAGTTCGGAACGGTATCAATTTGCCCAACAGGAAGCTCATGGCCGATATCGGCAAATGCTCAACAATGCCCTGAACCGTGAAAGGTTTATGGATATGACGGCAAACCTTCGCAAATTGAAAGGTGCAATCAAGGCACTCCAGGATGGATCAACCGCCATGTCTCAAAAGAAGTACAGGGAAGCACAGACCGCCTACAGCAAGGCCCTGCAGGTAGCTCCCAGGGATTATGCCTCTCTGGTAACCATGGCAAAATTCCAATTGAGCCAGAAAAGACCTGCCAGAGCTGTACATTACGCGGAAAAGGCGATGCAGGTATATCCTTCTGAGGCCCAGGCTCATATTGTAGCAAGTTTTGCAGACATTAAACTTGGCAGGTACAATAAAGCCATAAATCAGCTGGATCATTACAATAGCCTGCTCCCCGGAAATCCCGAAGTTTTGTATTACAAGGGCTTGAGTTTTGAAAAGATGCAGAACAGACAGAATGCCGCACAACAATTTTCAGGTTATCTGCGCAAAGTGCGCCGGGGGGAGCATGCCAAATATGCCTATTCCCGATTAAAGAGTTGGGGATATATTCGAAAGTAGTCCATGGTATCACCCACTGACAAACAGAGCAACAGGAGTGGCTTCAGCCGCGAATTGTATCTTATGTGAATCTCTGTGTATCTTTTTTGAAGCCGATCCCCTGATTTTTTCGCTCTGACTGTTGAACTCCAGACGTTTTGCGAGATTATTATGCTTGTCTATACATCACCAGACTTACCAATGGTCGGACATCTGAAGAATATTCTCGAGTCCTTTGACATCCCCTGTACAATCCGGAAACAGTTCAGCAGTGCAGCAGTTGGTGAAATCCCTCCTGTCGAATGCTGGCCAGAGCTCTGGGTTGTTGATTCCAGGCAGGTTGAGCGAGCAAAAAAAATTGTTAAAGAAGCTCTGAATCCTCAGATCGGGCATCTGAGCCAGTGGGAATGCCCTGATTGTAACGAATTACTTGACGGACAGTTTACTGCATGCTGGAAATGCGGCACCGAACGCACATAATGCAACGTTCCTGATGCCCCAGAATATTGTCAAGAATTAAGGATACAACGGGTTGTTGCAAACTTCATGAACAGCTCTGAATGACGGCCCTGACAATTTTTGCTTCGTCATAGCTTACCTGACCATCCAGGGCTTCAACCACGGGTTTTAAAAAACCATTACTGTGAATGGCAAATTGTTCTTTAATCAGTTCATATTTTTCTGGATGTATGACCTTGCCTATATCCAGAGGCTTGCCGGCATCAATCCATTCCACAAGATGTGTTGCCACAGTTGAGGGTTTGAGTTTTCTCTGGCTGGCAATCTGTTCAAGTGAAAATCCCTTTTCTGCAAGTGCGCCACTGTTACAGACAGTTTCCGAAAGCATTTTTTCTGTTGTCCTGGAAGAGGGAAGAGCAGTTCCGGGTTCTGGTCTTTCTACATCAGGATTGTCATTGAGCCACGCTGTAATTATTTTAATAAAATCATTACCATAGCTTTCGAGTTTTGCTTTACCAACCCCGTTAACCGCAAGCAGAGTTTCTGGAGTTGTTGGCAGTAGCCTGCACATCTCGTGTAGTGATTTATCGGAAAAAATCACATAGGGAGGAATATTCTGCTGCTTGGCCAGAGTGCGTCGCTGTTCCCTCAACAGCTCAAAAAGGTCATTGTGGAGATGTATTGGTGTATCTTTAGACGATGTGTCTGCTGCAAGTTCCTTGACCATCTGCAGGGTAAAGGTTTGTCGGCCAAACAAAACATCTTCACCATCAGGCGTTAGATGTAAAACAGGAAACTTGCCCCCATCTGTTGTAAGCAGGCCTTTGTGCAGCATCGCATCAACGAGACGGCGCCAGAAGATTTTTTTATGGCCCTTGCCAACACCATGGGTGGGCAGTTTGTCATGGCCGAACCGAAGCAGACGTTGAGTTTTTGCGCCAAGAACAATATCAATAATGTGTCCGGCTCCAAAACGTTGTCCGGTGCGGTGGATTGCCGACATTATCATCTGCGCCTGGGTGGTTGCCTCGAGTTCCTCAACACCCTGCAGGCAGATATCACAACCGCCGCAGTTTTCTCCAGGCAGTTGTTCATCAAAATAACTGAGCAGTTGTTTTCGCCTGCAGACAGGAAGTTCGGCGTAATCTGCCATCTGTTTGAGCTTCTGCCAGCCTATTTCACGTTCTGTCGTATCGGGTAGCTGATCAAGAAAATGACCTAGCCGCATCATGTCACCCCGATTATAGAGCAGCAGACAGGACGCCGGTTCACCGTCTCTGCCTGCCCGACCGGTTTCCTGGTAGTAGCCTTCAATATTTTTTGGCAGATCGGCGTGAATAACAAATCTGACATTGGATTTGTCAATTCCCATACCAAAAGCCACTGTGGCCACAATGACCTGGACTTCATCCCTGTTAAAGGCTTCCTGGTTTTCAGCACGTTGGATGCTGTCAAGGCCGGCGTGATAGGGCAGGGAGGAGATACCATTGTTGACAAGCATGGCTGTTGTTTTTTCTACATCTTTTCTGCTCAGCCTGTAGACAATGCCTGACTGGTTTGTATGGGTATTGATTTCCTGAAGTATCTGGCGGCTGGTATTGTTTCGCAGAGCAACTCGATAGCTGAGGTTGGGCCTGTTAAAGGATGCCCGCACAGTAAACGGATTATAAAGATGAAGTCGACTGACAATATCAGTGGCAACCTGTTCGGTGGCAGTTGCGGTAAAGGCGGTAATAGCAACGTCTGGCAGAAGAGTATGCAGTTGCGCAAGCTCGAGGTAATCAGGACGAAAGTCATGACCCCATTCAGATATACAATGTGCCTCATCGATTGCGACAAAAGCTATTTTGCCCTGCTGCAGTTTTCTTGAAAAATGATTGAGTGACAGCCTTTCAGGGGCAAGATAGAGCAGGTCAAGGGCGTTTTCATCAAAGGCTGTCAGTATTCCTGCCTGTTGTTCCGGTGTCTGGGATGAGTTAATAAACGCAGCTCGAATCCCCAGGGCCTGAGCATTATCGACCTGGTCTTTCATTAAAGATATCAGCGGAGATATGACTATGCAGGTTCCATCAAGCAGGAGGGCCGGGAGTTGATAGCATAACGATTTGCCTCCGCCTGTAGGCATCACCGCAAAGGCATCATTTTTTTGCAGAATGGCCTGGATGATTTCCAGCTGGTTTTCTCTGAATGTAGAAAAACCAAAGGTTTCCTGAAGCGTGGAAAAAATTTTTTCCTTGTCTGCGTTTATCACGTGGTGTTGAGCTGTTATTTTAAGGGGACTGGAAAAGTAGAGGCGGAATAGGAAAAAGTGACAGGCATGCCGCTCTTTTACTCCTCAACTTCCACCTGGATGAAGTCTGCCTCGTTGTTGCGTAAAGTCAGGGTACAGCCCATAACCCTCAGGGCGACCGGATCATTTAACGGCGCACGCTGTTTAATTGTTATTTCCGTACCCGGAACCAGCCCCATCTCACGGATTCTCCGGCCAAGCTCACCGCCCACTTTGACAGAAGTAATTATTCCGCTTTGATTGATAGCCATCCTGCGCAGGTTGATAAGTGCCATAGTATTTTTTAAGAAAGAATTATCTGTCATGAACAGTGTCAGGAACTGACAGTGAGTAAAACTATTTTGATGTATTATCGACCAGCAGACATCTTGTCAATCTAATTTACGCGATTTAAATATTGAAATAAATACTGCTTGACAAAAATCGGGTGGAGCTTAATATGTGAGCAAAATTAACCGGAAAATAATGATGATAGATAACACACTTCTCCTTAGCCTGGCTCTACTACCGGGACTGCACAGCGTGACTGTGGCAGAGGAGACAGGTTTGTTCTGATTATTCCGGGACAAAAGCAATCCACAAGCCACGGTTCACTATGTGAATCGTGGCTTTTTTTTTGTTTTAACTCTTTACAGGCTGAACAGTTACATTTTTTTATAGAAGTGAGGAAAAATAATGCAGGCTGACAAAACACAAAAATATAGACCTTATCCGCCGGTACAGTTAACTGGTCGTACCTGGCCCGACAACGTTATTACGAGTGCACCCCGCTGGTGTTCTGTAGACCTGCGTGATGGTAACCAGGCGCTTGTTCGCCCCATGAACCTTGAAAAGAAAATTGAGATGTTCGAATTGCTCATCGAGGTGGGCTTTAAGGATATTGAGGTCGGTTTTCCTTCAGCTTCTCAGGTCGAATATGATTTTACACGGCTTCTTATAGAACGTGAGATGATCCCTGACGGTGTAACTATTCAGGCTCTGACCCAGGCAAAAGAATCATTGATTAAGAAAACTTTCGCCTCTTTTAAAGGTGCCAGGCAGGGAATTGTCCATCTGTATAATTCCACATCAACTCTGCAGCGCAATGTTGTGTTTAAAATGGATCGGAAAGAGATTATTGCCCTTGGTGTCCGGGGTGCAGAGATTATCCGTGATGAGGCAGAGCGCTTTGAAGGAGATATCCGTTTTGAGTACTCCCCTGAGAGTTTTACCGGCACAGAGTTGGATTTTGCCCTGGAAATCTGTGAGGCTGTGATGGACGTGTGGGAACCGACCCCGGATCGTCCCGTTGTTATCAACCTGCCCAGCACAGTTGAAATGGCAACCCCAAATGTGTATGCCGATCAGGTTGAATGGTTTATCCGTAACATGAAAAATCGGGATTGCGCACTCATCAGCCTGCACGCCCACAATGACCGTGGTACGGCCGTCGCAGCCACAGAGCTTGCTCTCATGGCCGGGGCAGATCGGGTTGAGGGGACGCTGTTTGGCAATGGTGAACGTACCGGCAACGTCGATCTGATGACGCTTGCTCTGAATATGTTTACCCAGGGGATCGATCCGGAGCTTGATTTTTCCCAGATCAACAAGGTTGTTAACGTTTATGAACGGTGTACCGGTCTTGCGGTGCACCCCCGGCATCCCTATGCTGGTGAACTTGTGTATACCGCATTTTCCGGTTCGCATCAGGATGCCATAAGCAAGGGGATGGATGCTGTTGAGAAGGATGGTGGAAAAGTATGGGCAGTGCCTTACCTGCCCATAGATCCCGAGGATGTGGGGCGTACCTATGAATCGATTATTCGCATTAACAGTCAGTCGGGTAAGGGAGGCGCTGCATACATTATGGATCGTGAATTTGGCTATAAACTGCCAAAAGAGATGCAGCCTGGTTTTGGCCGGATTATACAACAGGAGACGGACAAAGCCGGTGATGTTCTTTCTCCTGAAGATGTGTATAAGGCATTTGAACGGGAATATCTGCTGGCAGAAGGGTGTTATCAGCTCAAGAATTTTCACGTGCTCAAACGGCATGTTGATCAGAGTGAAGAACTTTCCGAGGCGCAGGTTGAGGCTGTGATCTATAATAACGGTAAGGAACAGGAACTTTCAGCAACAGGAAATGGACCTCTTGATGCATTCTGTACAGCATTAAAGGAAACAGCAGGTATTGAGTTTACCCTGCATGCCTATCATGAGCACGCATTGACAAAGGGGTCGTCCTCCCGGGCTGTGAGTTATATTGAGGTTATTGACAACAAAGGTGAAGGCTGGTGGGGCACAGGTGTTGATACTGATATTATTATTTCAACGGTCAAAGCCCTTTTGAGCGCACTTAATCGTTTATGTGTGGGGAGATGAGAATTATGTGTAAACAAATACTGGTGAGTCTGGCTGCTGTAATGTTTTTTATTTCCTCTGCTCAGGCAGAAGAAATAGGCAAGGTGAGTACCACTTTTAAAATTCTTGGTGCCAACGATAAAATTGTGATCGAGGCCTTTGATGACCCTGATATCAGCGGAGCGACGTGTTATATCAGCCGGGCAAAAACCGGTGGTATATCAGGAGCTCTCGGGGTTGCCGAGGACACTTCCGATGCCTCTATCGCCTGCCGGCAGACAGGAAGAATAACTCTGCCGCTTAAGGTGTTGAACGGCAAGTGGGACGGTAAAAGGGTGTTTCGGAAATCCACATCACTGCTCTTTAAGAAACTGCAGGTTGTGAGATTTTATGACAGTAAGCGTAATGCGCTCATTTATCTGACCTATTCAGATAAAATTGTTAACGGTTCTCCAAAAAATTCAATCTCCACAATTGTTGTCAGGCAGCAGCCCGCTTTGCTGGCAGCACCGGAAAAGAAACCAGATGAATGAGCACATACTTGATTATCGGGGCGACTGCTGAAAAGGCTACAAAGACGTAAGGTTACGTCTTAAGCAGGACCGGGGAGACAAGCAGTTCAGCTTTATTACTTCTTCAGATACAGGCGACCGTATGGACAGAGTTATAGCGATGAATGATGGCCGCATTGTGAAGAAAAAAAGAATTGCAGATGGTCTGCTCTATACAGTGGCGAGAAGTTGATGTGGCGAATAAGGGCAGCAGTCGCAAAGATCATTCACCTGCTTGCCGTTGTAACTGACTGGCTGCTCATTGTCGCTGGCTTTGCCCTGTTGACTATCGCAATAAAAAGCATAGATGTCCAGGCGGCCAGATATGTAATTGGTACTGCCGGAGTATTTTTTGCAGGGATAGGTTTTTACTACCGTTTTCGTCGCTTACATAAAAACCCCTCTGATTGAATGACAATCCGAGGGGTTTTTGTTGTCTGTTTGAAAGCGTTATTTTATTTGATTTACCAGGTTGTGTCGCTTAACAGCTGTCCTTCAGTCGAAATGACTACCTGCCGTATGGCGACATCTGCTCCGGCATCATCATAGGCTTTTTTGACAATTTGCAGCATGGAAGAACAGCAGGGCACTTCCATGATAAGAATAGTCACGGAGTTCAGTTTCCTGGTTTTGAACAGCTCGGTAAATCGGTCAACATACATCTGCTGGTCATCAAATTTTGGACACCCCATCATCACAACCCGTCCCTGGATAAAATCTTCATGCAGGCTGCCATAAGAAACTGCGGTACAGTCTGCGGCTATCAGCAGGTCACAGTTTTCCAGAAATGGGGCATTGGGTGGAATGAGGCGTATCTGAACCGGCCAGTGACTGAGAGCACCTCCCTTTTGCGCTGTCGGAACATTTGCAGCCTGACATGGTGTGATGGGCTGCATGGTTTTTATCTGCGCTGAAGGGCAGCCGCCTCCACCAGGGGTGGATTCTTTCTTTTTTTGTTCGGTAAGAAATTTTTCAACAGCTTCTTCGTCAAATTCCTCAGCTTCACGTTCAACAATTTTAAGCGCTCCGGTTGGGCAGGAACCAAGGCATGCCCCAAGCCCGTCACAGAGATTGTCGGAAACAAGTTTTGCCTTGCCGTCAATGATCTGCAGGCTGCCTTCGGCGCAGTCAGGTACGCATTCTCCGCAACCTGTGCAAAGCTCCTCATCAATTTCTATAATCTTTCGTTTTGATATCATGTGGTTATCCTATAGTTAAGAGTTCAAATTTATCTTTAAAAAGAGGTGTACGTGTTTCTATTGTATGAGCTGTATAAGTGTTTTCTTCCCTTGAACAGCTCCTGCTTCAGTCATAAATGAGGAAGCTGCCAACTCGTCGAGTTGTTTCTTTGTGTGGGGTTGATCCTGATAGAGCTCAATCATGTTCACTATGAGATCAGCATCATAAAGGACTTTGAAATTTATGGTTTCTTCATCCCGGGGCCAATGATGATGCCCGATAATATCGCATACTTCCTCGATGAGTTCCTGCGGGGCTTTAAGCTCTTCTAAAATCTTTTCAGCAACAGGTGGCCCTTCTATGTGCTGATATTTTGCAGAGGATGAATTATATTTTAATTCAGCATTTTTAATGCCAATATCGTGGAGCAGAGCAGCTGCCATGATGACCATCATGTCAGCTGTTTCTTCCTGCTTACCTATAATTTCAGCATGTGAAGTCACATCAAGAGCATGCTGGATGCGGCGACTGTCTTCGCCAAAATATTTTCGCATGGCAAGCCCGACCCGATCTTTAAAAAGATCTCCCTGAGCGGCTACCAGCTCAGGTGGCATCGAGCCCAGGCATTGTTCTGCATGGGGGCAGTAGGAGGCACAACCAAAATCCATTTTCGGGTTGAGCATCCTGTGGCCGCATTTTCTGCATTTCTGCTGGCTGTCATCTTTAAAAAATTCAACGCTGTGGCCGCAATGCGGGCAATCAGACTCAAATACATCTTCTCCGCTCCAGTAGCGGCTGTCCTGTCCCGGGCATTTCATAGTATTGTTCCCTGTTAATTACTTGTTGTTTTCGTATTTTCAGGCAATCCCCAGATCCTTTTTTAACGTCTCAATTCCGAAGCGTTCCATAAATCGGGCACTGCGGGTTGTAAATTGTGCTTTTGAAATATAATAGTTAAGCACTTTTTTTATGAGTTCAAGAGCTTCGTCATCACTTAACCCCCGGGCTACGAGATCACCAATTCGTGCCCGATTTCCGGCATTGCCGCCAAACGTCAGGCGCCAGCCTCGCTTTTCAGCAAGCAGGCCTATGTCACGCATCCAGGATTCACAGCAGCATAACTGACATCCTGAAATACCAACTTTAACTTTGTTGGGCAGAGGGCCGTCAAGTTCCAGATTTTCAATGGCCTTTGTCATTTCCTCAGTTGTTTTTGTTCCCCACTTACACCATGTCTTACCCGGACAGGCCTGAACATAATGTACTTTATTTCTTTTATGGGGCAGTGTTTCAGGAATATGCAGTTCTTTTTTCAGCGCAGCCATCTTTTCCGGTGTGATCCCATGGTATGAAAGCCGTTGTGCACCGGTAACTTTGATCATAGGCACTTCGTAGCGACGAACTATTTCTGTTATTTGTTCCAGGTCTTCCAGGGTGAGCATTCCTGAATTCATTTTAGGCATAGGACAAAATGTTTTGTAAATTTTCTGGTCTTTCGACATGTAACGAATACCTTAAACAATAGTTCTGTAAAAAAAGGCCGGACCTGAAGGTCCGGCCTTGGTCGTGCTGTCCCCTTAAGGAGGAGGAAAGGGGATGGTGTGGTACTCTTTTAACCGAGGATCGTTTTAAGATCTTCCTCAGGGGTGGCAACAGGCTTGATGTCGAAGGTATTTACCAGGAACTCAAGTACTGCCGGGCTGATGAAAGCGGGCAGGGAGGGTCCGAGGCGGATATCTTTGATACCGAGATAAAGCAGGGTCAGGAGAATGGCAACAGCTTTCTGCTCGTACCAGGAAATAATCATGGACAACGGCAGGTCATTCACGTCACACTCAAAGGCACCTGCAAGCGCGACTGCAATCTGAATTGCGGAGTAGGCATCGTTGCACTGTCCAACATCAAGAAGACGGGGAATGCCACCAATGTCACCAAGGTCTTTATCAAAGAAACGAAACTTACCGCAGGCAAGAGTCAGGACCATGCAGTCCGAGGGAACCTGCTCAACAAATTTGGTAAAGTAATCACGACCAGGCTTGGCTCCGTCACAACCGCCAACCAGGAAGAAATGCCTTATATCCTTATTCTTTACAGCCTCAATAATCTTGTCAGCCACGCCAAGAACTGCGTTATGGGCAAAACCGACCATTACAGAGCCGTTATCAGCTTCATCCTGCCATCCGTCCAGGGACAGAGCTTTTTCAATAACCGCGCTGAAATCCTTATCTTCAATGTGTTTTATTCCGGGCCAGCCAACCAGTCCGGTGGTGAAGATACGATCAGCGTAGTCCTCGCGAGGCTTCTGGATACAGTTGGTGGTAAAGAGAACCGGTCCCGGGAAATTCGGGAACTCTTTATGCTGGTTCTGCCAGGCAGTGCCGAAATGGCCGTAAAAATGAGCATATTTTTTCAGCTCAGGATAACCGTGACAGGGAAGCATCTCACCATGGGTATATATATCAATTCCCTTACCTTCAGTTTGTTTGAGCAGCAGCTCAAGATCATGCAGATCATGGCCGGTGATCAGGATACATTTGTTGGGGCGGTGGCCCAGAGGAACAGAAGTTGGAACAGGATGCCCATAGGTTCCGGTATTGGCTGTATCAAGCAGCTCCATGGCCTTGAGGTTAATCTCTCCAGCTTTCATGGCAACGGGTACGCAGTCTTCAATGGTCAGGCCTTCGGCAAGAAGAGCAGCTAGAGCTTCGTACATGAAACCGGGAACAACAGGGTCAGACTGGCCAAGGATTGCAGCATGATCACCATAGGCAGCAATCCCTTTTAAACCATAGAGTAATGTTTGTTTTAATGACCGTACATTTTCGTCAACGTCAAGGCTGGGAATAAAGTTGAGTTCTTCGCCCTGTTTAGCGAGGCCGTCAACTGTATCTGCCGGGGTAAAGGTGGCTGCTGGATGCTCAAAATCTGTTTTGCCGCCTGCTTCAGCCACTTTTGCTTTTGTTGCTTCACGGAGTTCAACGGTTTTTTTCACCAGAACAACAAACCGTTCGGGATCAAAATCAACATTTGTGAGGGTAGAAAAAACAGCTTCCATGGTAAAGCGATCCATGGCCTCATCAACAATGCCTTTCTGGCGAGCTTCATTGGCAAACAGAGACAGACCGCAAAGGGCGTAGATGAGAACATCTTCAATATCAGCTACCTGGCCATTTTTCCCGCAGACACCAATTTTGGTACAGGCAACACCTTTAGCGGTTTGTTCACACTGATTACAATACATAGTTGGACTCCTTTAATTATTATTTATTGTGCGTTTAACAGGGTTTCTTATTAGAATAGTTTTATTATAACCACATTGTGGACAGTGTCCATTGACATATATCAAAAAAGATATTTTTTATCCAATATGACACAAAAGATAGAAGTTATTAAACGATCACTCCTGTTTAGTGGCTTAGAAAGTACTATGCTTCAACAGGTTGCGGCTTTGGCGCAGGCAAAAGAATTCAGCAAAGATGATGCTGTTTTTTTTGAAGGTGATGATGCTACCGGTTTTTATATGGTTGCTGAAGGCAGAGTGAAAATATTTAAAATGTCGCCTGATGGCCGGGAGCAGATTCTCCATATTTTCGGTCCCGGTGAGCCATTTGGTGAAGTGCCAGTCTTTCATGGTCAGCCGTTTCCGGCTAATGCTGTGGCAATGAACAAGTCAACCCTGTTGTTCTTTCCTCGCAGGGACTTTGTTGACCTGGTCACAGGCACTCCAGCTCTTGCCCTGTCGATGCTTGCTATGCTTTCGCTGAGGTTGAGAAGGTTTACCTCTCAGATAGAGAGTCTTTCTTTAAAAGAAGTACCAGGGCGGTTGGCTGCCCACCTTATTTATCTTTCAGAAGAGCAGGGGAGAACAGACCAGGTGACCCTTGATATTCCTAAAGGTCAACTGGCAAGCCTGCTTGGCACGAGTCCGGAGACATTGTCACGAATTTTTTCCAAAATGAGTGAGGAAGGGGTGATACAGGTTGAAGGAAAAATGATCCTTCTGCTTGATTATGAAGAATTGCTGGAAAGGTAAAGAGGATTAGTGAACGGCTTGAGTTGGCCATACATGGTTGTTTTTTGACAGAGCCAGAGTACCATCGGTTTTAACGACATATTTTCCTTTGTACACCGAAATAACAGGTACCTGATGGCTTGATTCAAAGGCCTGATATCCTTGCTGAAGATTTTGCCAGAATCCAATCCATGGAGATTTCTTGAATTTGCGCATGTTGGCGTTTGTCATCGGGAAGGGGAAGATATGTAAGGCGATTGTATTCTGGCCCTGTGAAAGAGCAGCATGCAGTAAAAGGTATATTTCTTCAATTCGACTATTTCCCATGGCAAAGCATCCCCTTGAAGAGCAGTCCCCATGGACCATGATTGAGTCGCCCGTCCGTTTTCTTGCCCTGTCAAAAGCGTTTGGATAGCCTACATTAAAGGAAAGGTGATACTGGCTGTTAGGATTCATCTGGTCACTGGTAATGGAATAGAATCCTTCGGGACTCTGCCAGTCTCCTTCATAGAGTTTAGGTCCGGGGTAACCGGAATATTTGCATATTTGATATTTTTTAAAGAGTTTAAAGGCTAATCCGTTCTGCAGCCAGACTTCGAGCGTTCCCGGCATTTTAAAAATGCGAAGAAAAACAGGTTGACCTAATTGTAACCCTTTAGCAGCCAGAGCTGTTTCAACGTGTTGGCGAGCCTGGGCCATTAAGGCCGTAGCTCTTGGGCTGGCTGGAACATCGGCCTGAACAAGGGAAAAAAAAGAAAAAAAATGCAGGAGGAACAGACTGCAAAAGGAAAGAAAAAAAGAACGATGCAAAGTGCTTAACCGCATGGGGATTTGAGTATTATTTTAGTACGTATGCTCAATTTTTGTTAAAGAGAAGTGAAAATGCATACCGATAAATTCAGTCGTATCTATATATAAATACATCTATTTTGTCCAGTGAAAAATTCAGGTAGGATCACGACTTCGGCATAACGTCTGGTCTGTAACTGTTCAGATGAGGTGCAGCTGAATAGTTACGAAAAATTTTCCTTAAAGGAAAAACCGGTACACTCTTTACCGGAAATGGGTATGAGATGAACCTGTCAAAACAGTAATTGCGTCAATATATCACAGGACAGATCATTGATATTTTCCTATGGTTGAAAAAAATATCGTAACTATTCAGCTGCACCCCATCTCGGAGTCGCGGCTTACCTGCGACAATCAGGCCGACTCACATAGGCGGTGACACCGCTTCGCTGTTATAGTTCGTTGGCCTGCTTGCCACAATATGGGGCACATCTGAACAGTTACAGACCACACGTTATGCCAAAGTCTCGGTGCGACCTGAATAATTACAAAATATCAAAAACAAACGACCTGCCATAGGCTGGACTTAATGGCAGGTCGCTGGTAAAAGGTCATTGTTTGGCCTGTGCTTTTGCGTAAGCCGTTGCCGCGCATTCATTTTTGCCAAGGTCAAGTTCTTCTGCCCGCTCGTCTTCTACTTCCTCAATATTCGCATTCACTTTCCTGATTACAGCATATTCTTCAGGTTGAGGCCGCATATTA
>QNYF01000086.1 GCA_003978695.1 Desulfobulbus sp.
CAGCAGTGCTTAAGGCCACTGGTGCCAAAGGTGTGGCCGAGCCTGCGGCGGTGCTTGCCGCAGGTGGCGGCAGGCTGCTGGTAAAAAAGATGAAATGGAAAAATGTAACGGTTGCCATTGCTGAAATCAGTAATCCATTGTCTGTCTCCCCAAATGAACCGGCGTTGTAACTATTCAGGTGGGTGCTCCTGAATAGTTACCCGTTGTCAACGGGTTTTCTCCTTGAGCAAGTTTTTTCCTTCTTTATAATATGGTCGTGTAGATGAAAAATACAATACAACAACGGGCCGCGACTCTGGCCGTAATCGGTACCGGGCCAGGCGCTGTTGATCTGGTCACGCCACGTGCCTGCAAGGCACTTAAAGAGGCAGATGTGGTGGTGGGGTACCGGACATATCTTGATCTGGTCACCGAATTTATCACCCCGGAGCAGGAGGTGATCTCGTCGCAGATGATGCAGGAGATAGACCGCTGTCGCAAGGCCATTGAACTGGCTGATTCGGGAAAAAATGTGGCGCTTGTCTGCGGCGGTGACCCTGGTATTTATGCCATGGCCGGATTGATCTATGAGCTGGCCCGGGAAACCGGCAGCAGTAGCCGGATCGAAATTATTCCCGGTATTGCCGCCTTAAACAGTTGCGCTGCCATACTGGGTGCGCCGCTTATGCACGATTTTGCATCTATCAGCCTCTCTGATCTAATGACCCCATGGGAGGTAATTGAAAAACGGTTACAGGCCGCCGCAATGGCTGATTTTGTCACGGTGATTTATAATCCCAAATCGAAGAAGCGGGTGACGCAGATTGTACGTGCCCGCGAGATAATGCTTGAGTACCGCAACCCGTCTACCCCGGTGGGGATTGTTTCCGGTGCAACCAGAGCCCATGAAACTGTCCTGTTGACCAGTCTTGACCAGATGCTTGAGCAGGAAATTGGCATGCAGTCAACGGTGATTATAGGCAATTCCGCAACCTTTGTCTTTAACGACAAGATGATAACTCCTCGTGGCTACCAAAAAAAATATGGCCTCTGAGAAAAACGACGCTGTTGATAAACCGCTTATTCTGGTTACCAACGACGACGGGGTATACGCCCCGGGCCTGCGTGCCCTGTTTACCGAGATGCAGCGGCTTGGCCGGGCTGTTATTGTTGCTCCGGAGCGTGACAAGAGCGCAGTCAGTCATTCGCTGACCATGAATCGGCCCCTGCGGGTGCGGCAGCTGGAAACGGATGTGTTCACTCTGGACGGCACGCCCACGGACTGTGTTTCCATCGGCAGCAACAAGGTGCTTGAACGCAGGCCTGACCTGCTTGTTTCCGGCATAAATCCGGGAGTGAACCTGGGCGATGATATCAGTTACTCCGGTACAGTTTCAGCCGCCATTGAAGGCACCATGTATGCAATACCCTCTCTTGCCTTTTCGCTCAGCGGTGAGTCTCCCTTTGATTTTACCCGGGCTGCAGAGTTTGCCGGTAAACTGGCAGCAAGAGCACTCTCTTCGGGGCTGCCGGAAAATACGTTGCTCAATGTCAATGTGCCGGCCCTGCCAGGGAAGGAAATCAAGGGGATTCGTTTCACCTGTCAGGGCAGGCGAATCTATAAAAATGCCATTCAGGAAACCTTTGACCCCTGGGGACGCAAACATTACTGGATAGGTGGCGGCACTGTGCATTGGTCTGGTGGTGATACCACCGATGAACACGCCCTGCGTGACGGTTATATCTCGGTAACTCCTATTCATCTTGACCTGACCAATCATGCCGGAATAGAGTTTCTAAAGAAGCAGTGGCAGTTTTGATGAACAGTTACAGGCCGGTGGTTCTGCAAGTTTTTCGTATCCACCTGAAGAGTTACAACAGAAGTCAAATTTAACCCGAAATCAAAAATAATAAAAAAATGCCTTTACTCGGTGCCCATGAATCCGTGGCTGGCGGGCTGGAAAAATCCTTTGCACGGATTCTCCAGGTCGGTGGAGAGTCCCTGCAGATTTTTACCCGCAACCAGCGGCAGTGGAAAGCTGCGCCAATTCGTGAGGAAGAGGCTGCCGCCTTTGAGCAGGCCTGGCAGGATGCCGGTAACATGCCGATTGCCTCACATGCCTCTTATCTTATTAATCTCGCTTCAGGTAAAGCTGAACAGGCCGCAAAATCTGTTACAGCCTTTGCTGATGAGCTGCAGCGCTGTGGCCGTCTGGGGATTACCTATGCGGTGTTTCATCCGGGCAGTCATGGTGGTGACGGGGTGGAAACAGGCCTTGCCAATGTAACCCGCAATCTTGATCAGGTCATTGAGCAGGCCGGAGATGCAGGGGGCAAGGTAACTGTTCTTCTTGAAACCACCGCAGGCCAGGGAACGGCACTTGGCTATCGCTTTGAGGAGCTGGCCACGGTTCTTGAAAACTCGCAATATTCCGACCGGTTGGGGGTCTGTGTGGATACCTGTCATATTTTTGCAGCTGGCTATGATATCCGCACCCGGGAAACCTATGCCCGAACCTTTGCCGAGTTTGACAGGCTCATCGGCGTAGAGCGAATCTGTTTTTTTCATCTCAATGATTCCAAAAAAGAACTTGGGTCCCGGGTGGATCGCCATGAGCATATTGGTAAAGGGCATATCGGCCTTGAAGGATTTCGCCAGCTTGTTACTGATCCCCGATTTTTCAACCATCCCATGACCCTGGAAACACCCAAGGGTAAGGAGTTGCTTGAAGACCGTGAAAACCTTGAGATTTTGCGTGCTCTCTACTAGAGAAGAAAGACCCTCTTTTGCTTATATGTGCTGTAAGGCAGCATACAATTTATCCGGGGTGTTGAGTATGATTCGCTCTTGTATTTATTTTTTCGTGATGATTGCCGTTTATGCCACTTCTGTACATGCAGAAGCGGCAACCTTTTCCCAGTGGCTGGATACATTCTATCCCTATGCGGCAAAGCAGGGTATCAGAGAGGATACCTGGCAAAGAGCATTTGCCCTGGTGACAACCCCTGATGCCGATGTTTTAAAGAAAGCCGCTTACCAGCCGGAGTTTACAACTCAAATCTGGGATTATCTTGATGGCCGGATAAACAGGAAGTCCATTGCCAGCGGGCATGTCATGGCGGCTATGTACAGAAAAACTCTGGACACCGTAGAGCAACGCTTTGGAGTTGACTCTTCGATCCTCCTTGCCATCTGGTCAATGGAGACAAACTACGGGGCAGCGTTGCTCAGGGAAAGTCGACTTCATTATGTGCCCCGGGCTTTGGCCACCCTTGCCTATGGAGATAAACGGCGCAGGAAATTTGCCAGAAAACAGCTTGTTGCTGCCTTAAAAATTCTCCAGGCCGGAGATGTTGACGTAAAAAATCTCACCGGGTCCTGGGCTGGAGCCATGGGGCATACCCAGTTTATTCCAACCAGTTATCTTGCCTATGGTGTAGACATGGATGGGGATGGCCGCCGGGATATCTGGCACTCTGTTCCCGACGCACTGGCAACAGCGGCCAATCTGCTGAAAAAAAACGGCTGGCGCACCGGTAAACCCTGGGGATTTGAAGTGCGTGTTCCAAAAAACAGAGCGTCGCTGCAAGGGCAGACAAAAACCATTGCTCAGTGGAAGAAACTTGGTTTTGTCCGTGCTGACGGTGGGCAATTTACTTTTCCCGGTGAACGGGCAGAACTCAAAATGATCGCAGGAAAAGATGGCCCCGGGTTTCTGGTTCTACGTAATTTTTTTGTTATCAAACGGTATAATAATTCCGATTTTTACGCTCTGGCCGTGGGATTATTATCTGAGAGGCTGGCAGGCAAAGGGGGCATGGTACAGGATTGGCCCCGCCCGGAGGGATCTCTTAAGGCAGAAGAAAAATTTGCCCTGCAGGAACTCTTGCAAAAAAAAGGTCTGTACAAAGGAAATATTGACGGGCATCTCGGTCCGGCAACCATCAAGGCAATCCGTGAATTTCAGCGACAGCAGGGGCTTGCAGAGGATGGTAAGCCAGTAAGGAACCTCTTGAAAATTCTCCGCCAGTAGCGGAAAGGCTTTTTTTAGACGACTATTTTTTTTCTTTCCCCAGGTCCCTCGCAAGCGGGATACGGATTTGTACCTGTTGCGACCAGCTGCTGGTCAATCCGTCCTTGTCAACTGCCCGGATCTGGAACGTGTAGGTTTTTTCCGGCTTAGGTGTAATTTCGTAAAGAAAGGCCGGATTTTGTGACTCTCCCAGTCTTGAGGAGATAAATCCTCCGCTTGAAATTTCGTAGTGATCAATGTCCTGTTCCTTATTTTTCTGCCAGCTAAGCTGTAGCCCCGTGGGGCCAATCTGTATGGATATCCCCTGGGGAGGCCGGGGCGGCGGCTTTGTCGTCGCTGAAACAGGAGAGAACAGGCTGCCTGATAACTGGTCGGTGTCTATTGCCAGTACCTGGTACCAGTAGGTGCTTCCATCTTGCAGGTCATCGTCTGTATAGCTGGTTTCCGGGGCGTTAATTCTGGCAATTTTATGCAGATCATCACTGGTTCGACCTCGAAGAATTTCATAGGCGAGGATATCGTTTTCAGGATTGGGTTGCCACGAAAGATACACTTGCCGGAATTGGTTGTTTGAAACCCGGATTCCCTTCACCGCAGCTGGGGCGGGTTTTGTGGTAGCTGAAACTGTCCGGGATGGTTCTGATGAGAGATCCAGCACGTTTATCGACCTGATTCGGTACGAGTAAGTGACGTTGTTTTTTAACGGTGTTGCCCAGGAACCGGTATCAGTATACTTTTGCGTTTCACGACCGCTGACAAAATCGATTTGCTGAAAGGATTTTTCCTGGCCATCTTTTCTGAAAATTGCGTATCCCTTGATATCCGGGTCTTCGCCAGGCACCCAGAAAAGGGGTATTTTCCCAGGCTGGTTTCCTATCGCCTGTATTTCAGTGGGTGGTAACGGTGCGCCCTTGGTATGAGCGGAAACAATCGGTGCGCCCCTGCTCTCTATGCCAAATTTGTTTCTGGTACGGATGGTATAAAAGTAATGGGCATCATCTGCCAGGCTGCCGTAATAGTTACTACGGTCCTGGCCATAATCTGTGTAATTCTGTTGTCTGCGGTTTGGTATATCGGCTATTTTTACAAATGGTCCATCGGGCGTTGTGCTTCGGTAGATAGTATACCCTGTAACGTTTGGGTCCTGGGAGGGCGCCCATAATAGCTGTATATGGCGCAGGTTGTTGCCGGAGGCCTGGAGAAATGGCAGAGGTTTCGGGGCTCCTGAGGTGGTGACCACAAAAGGATGCTCCGGGATATTGGCGAGTCCTTCCCGGGTAATGCCGATTGCTGTGCAGTAATAGTGTTTGCCGTCTTCAAGATGTGTTTCTTCAAGAATAATCGGTCCCTGATCATTCTTGACAGGAGGAGAATGGGGGGTAAAAACCCCTCGGGGATTATCCGCAGTCAGTAACTGATATGTGCTGTAAATATACTGCGGGTCCGGTTGGAGGACAACTCTGATCTTGCGCAGATCTCCCCGTGAGGATATTACCCGGGGCGGTGGGAGCATGGGGGAAAAAATATCCCCTTCTTTGACCATTTGCCTGATAAGTACCTGCAGGCTTTGTTCCATGATTCTGGAGGCTTGGGTTATGTTTATCTGCCGAAGAAAATGTCCGCCTTTACATTTGATATCCAGAGACCAGGCAGTATTGCCGGTCTTGGTGTCGGTCATACGGATTTGTATTGCAAGGGAAGTTACAGGTTCTCTTTTGTCAAGAGACATTGCCCTGTTGGCATGGACTGTTGCGTAGACGACCCCCCTGGCATTTAATGCCCGGCCAAAATTACCGGCTATTTGCCGCAGGGAGTTGTCATTTGCTTCACCGGTATGCTGCCAGCCCGCAACAGTCTCCAACGGAAGGAGTTTATATTTTTTTGTGCTGCTCAGTGCCGTGAAAAAAGAGGTCGTGAATGTGGCTGACAACTCTGGATCATCTGCCTCAAACGGGAATATGACCACTTTATCAAAGGGGACCGCCCGCAGGTTTTCCGCCAGTGTCGCCGTAATCCGGGCGCAGAGCGGGGATGCCGGTTCCTGAGCTGCCGCAGGGGAGCTCAGGAAACCGGAGAAGATAAAGAATAAGTAGACCAGCATCTGGCCGTACCGGAAATTATGGTCTGCCTTGCTAAAAATCATTGGCTGAACGGCAAAAATAACACGGCAAAAGTAACGTTTGTCAGTTTGTAACTATTCAGGCAGGTGCGAAAAAGTATCATAACCATTGTCCTGTAACTGTTCAGATGTGGCTTAGATTCGAAGTCTATGCGTACAGCTGTTCATAGAGGACTGCGAGGTGTACCTATCTCCTCAAGCTGGCCTAATGGGCGAAGAGGTAAGCGTAGACTTCGTGAGGGCATCTGAACAGTTACCCCCAACTCTTATAATTTAGCAGATTGGCGCAGCTTTTAAAACCTCAATCGTCTGTCGGGTAAGTCTTAGGCCGGTTATCATCTACTTTTATGTAGTTGCCCGGCAAGGTTACGGACTTTTTCCAGGGTCTCTTTTATATCAAAGAGGAGCATTTCTCTTTCTTCCATGACCAGTTTTCCGTTAATAATGACAGTCTGGACGTCAGCCCCGTTTGCGGCGTACACCAGAATATCTCTGCCATGCATGGGTTGAAGATGCGCAGAGTTGCAGTTGAGTAAAATGATATCGGCTTTCATGCCTTTTTTGAGTGAACCTAAGTGATTATCCATCCCCAGGGTAGCTGCTCCTCCTGTCGTGGCCATTGCCATGATACTTTCTGCAGGTACGGCAACAGGGTCCTGTTGCCTGACTTTTTGTATTTTTGCGCAGATGTCCATTTCCCGGAAAAGATCCAGTCCGTTATTGCTTGCCGCACCGTCTGTTCCCAGTCCCACCTGTATGTCTTTTGCAAGCATGGACTGAAGAGGGGCGATGCCAGATGCCAGTTTTAAATGACTTTGCGGGCATACCGCGATTGAACTCCGGTGTTGAGCCAGCAGGTCCAGATCGTGTTCATCTGTCCAGACGCAGTGAACACAGACAGTGTCAGCATCAAGAATGCCAAGGGCTGCCAGATGTTTGACAGGTGAACTGGCAAGGGGCTTTTCAATCATGCTTTGTTCATGTCTGGTTTCAGCCAGATGAATGAACAGCAAAACCCCGGCCGCTGTTGCCGCTTTTTTTGCTGCCTGCAGGGTGGTGTTGCTGCAGGTGTAGGGGGAATGGGCAAAAACCGCCGGTGTGATGAGTGGATTACGCCCCTGCCAGTGGTCGATAAACTTCTCGACAGCGGCAATGTTTTTTGCCGGATCAGGAACCCCTGGTGCCGGGAAATCAATCACTGCCTGGGCCGCAACCGCCCGCATGCCGGTATCAATAAAGGCCCGGGCGGCTTCATGCTCAAAAAAATAACCGTCGGCAACCGTAGTTGTGCCGGACATAATCATCTCGGCAGCTGCCAGTTTTGTGCACCAGTAGACCATTTCCGGGCTGACATTTTCGGCTTCAGCCGGGAAAATATGCTTGTTGAGCCATTCGGTTAGTTCAAGGTCATCAGCCAGGCCTCGAAAAAGTGTCATTGCCCCGTGGCAGTGGGTGTTTACCAGTCCCGGAAGAGCCAGATGCTTGCGGCCGCTGATAACTCTGGCTGCCTTAGTATCCTGCAATCCTTCGGCCGGGCCAACATAGGTGAGCGTGTCTCCGGTAATGGCAATACAGCAGTTGTCAGTAACAGGTTTTTCTCCTTTTTTCCCGGGCAGGCAGATGTCGGAAATCAGTATGTCGGCACACATAATAGAGTATCTGGTTAAAATTGATGGGGCAAAACATAACAAAATATGGTCAAACAGGAACAGACAAACTATACTCTTCCAGGCGGACAAGGCAAGCAACTCCATGTTGCCTGTTTCTCTTGTATGGACATTATAAAAAACCCGAGGTGTTTTTCGGGATCAGAATATTGAGGAAAATATGGGCTTTCAATGTGGCATTGTAGGTTTACCCAATGTGGGTAAATCAACAATTTTTAATGCGTTAACCTCTGCGGCAATTGATGCGGAAAACTATCCCTTTTGTACTATTGAGCCAAACGTCGGCGTTGTACCCATGCCCGATGAACGGCTTGATAAATTGGCGGAACTTGCCAACACCAAAAGCAAAGTTCCCACACAGATGGAGTTTGTGGATATCGCAGGTCTTGTGAAAGGGGCCAGCCAGGGGGAGGGCCTTGGCAATCAGTTTCTCGGGCATATCCGGCAGGTGGACGCTGTTTTGCACGTTGTCCGCTGTTTTGAAGATGATAATATTGTTCATGTTGACGGCTCCATAGATCCCATAAGGGACGTTGAGGTCATCTCCATGGAGCTTGTGATGTCAGATCTTGAAACTGTTGGCAAGCGCCTGAAAAAAGCAACAAGTCAGGCGAAATCAGGAGATAAAAAATTCATTGCCGAGGCGGCTTTTCTGGAAAAATTACAGGATGTTCTTGATGGGGGCAAACCGGCCCGGGTGCTTGAACCAGATACTGATGCTGAACGCGAACTGGTACGAGATCTCTGCCTTCTGACAACAAAACCTGTGTTGTATGTGGCCAATGTCAGTGAAGATGATCTTGCCGAAGGCAATGTTTTTGTGGATAAACTCAAAAAAACAGCGGAGCAGGAAGGCGCCTCTGTCGTGACCATTGCCGGCGGCATTGAGCAGGAACTGAGTCTACTTGATGAAGAAGAGCAGCGGGAGTTTCTGGCAGACATGGGTATGGAAGAGCCGGGATTACACAGGTTGATCCATGCGGGCTATGAACTGCTTGGCCTTATCACCTATTTTACAGTGGGTGAGAAGGAAACCCGGGCCTGGACCATCACCAAAGGCACAACAGCGCCGGGCGCTGCAGGGAAGATTCATACAGATTTTGAACGGGGCTTTATCCGGGCTGAAGTGATTTCCTATGAAGATTATATCAGCTGTGGATCCGAGGCCGCTGCCCGTGATAAAGGGGTGATGCGCTCAGAGGGCAAGGAATATGTGGTGAATGACGGCGACTGTATTCTTTTCAGGTTCAATGTTTAATGTAACTATCCAGCTGCCCCCATCTCGGAGTCGTGGCACATCTGAACAGTTACAGGCCACACGTTTTGCCAAGGTCGTGGTGCTACCTGAAGAGTTACTGTTTAATTCGTAATGGCTGCCTTGATAATGTGCTTTTGCTTGAGAACAAGAAACAGTAACCGGGCAATATAGCATCTTTACAAGGTGGCCTCATGTGGAAAATCGTTACCCAGGCAGAATACAATGGCAGAAAAAAAAGTCTTTATTGCCGAGCTTGTTGAAGGGCAACAGGTGCGGGATATTTTTCTTGTGGCTCGGAAAAATCTTGCCGAGACCAAAGCAGGAAAGCCCTACCTGGCCCTTACCCTCATGGATCGAACCGGAGAAATTGAGGCCAGGATATGGGAAAATGCGGCCGGTTTTGACGACCACGCTCAGGTAGGAAATTATGTCCTGACACAAGGGGTTGCAAAATCCTTTCGGGAGCAACTCCAGCTTGGTGTGGTCTTTCTTGAGCAAATTCGGCGACAAGATATTTCCCCGGCAGATTTTATGCCGGCCAGCAGGCGTGATACCGCAAAAATGCAGGCAGAGTTGTCTGGATACATTTCCAGCCTGCAGGATTTGGCTCTGAAGAAGCTCTTGCAAAAAATTTTCAGCGGGGAAACCCTTGCCCTCTTCAGTACGGCTCCGGCAGCCAAAAAAATGCATCACGCATATATTGGCGGATTACTCGAACATACCCTGTCCGTTACAGGGCTTGCCGACAAGCTTACCCTGCATTATCCTGAACTTGACCGGGATATTCTGTTAGCCGGAGCCTTGCTGCATGATCTGGCCAAGATTAAGGAGTTCAGTTTCGCAAGCCCGCCCTTTGACTATACAGATCAGGGACGGCTGCTCGGCCATCTTGTGCTTGGCGTGGATATGGTCCGGCAGGCTGCCAAGGGGATTAAAGCCCTGTCAGGTAAGCAATTGGACCAGGTCTGCCATTTAATTCTCAGCCATCATGGCCGTCATGATTTTGGCGCACCGGTACTGCCCATGACCCAGGAAGCGCTCCTGCTTCATCACGTAGACGATATTGATGCCAAAATGAATTATACTGACCAGTTGCGGGAAAAGATTGAGGAACCCGGCCATCACTGGTCAGAGTATCAGCGGCCGCTGGAACGTTTTTTGTTCTTGCAGCCCCTTGAGCCCCGGGATGAGACTTCAGAAAACAGGCAACCTGCACAAAGCAGTAATAGAGGCGTTGTGAAGCAGAAAAGAGAGCGTAAGAGTGGTGAAAAGCGCCAGCAATCGCTCTTTTGATATGTGCCAACAGGTGTTGATTTTAGAGTCGGGATTGTACTGATCCATGGTTTTTTCAAATATTATCGGCCAGCCAAAGGCTGTGAAGCTGCTCAGCAGGGCTATGACCACAGATCGTCTGGCTCATGCCTATCTTTTTTCAGGTCCAGATGGTGTTGGCAAAACCACAACGGCAATAACGCTTGCCGCTGCACTTTTTTGTGAACAGACAGAGAGAAGCGGTCCCTGCGGTCATTGTGGAGGCTGTGTCAAGTTTTCTTCGGGCAATCATCCGGATTTCCTGACTATCAGAGCGCAGGGCGCTGCGATTAGAATTCAGCAGATCCGTGAGCTGAAAAAAAAACTGAGCTTTTCCCCTTTTGAATCCGGGCTGCGGGTTGTGCTCATGGAAGATATCCAGACCATGCGCCGGGAAGCTGGAAACAGCCTGCTGAAGATACTCGAAGAACCGCCGCCGGATAATCTGCTGCTGCTCATTGCCTCGGATTCCGAACCGGTGCTGCCAACCATTGTTTCCCGCTGTCAGGTGATTCCTTTTCTGCCCCTGACGATTGATCAGTCTTCTGTAGTCGTTGGCAGCTTGTATCCGGAGTTGAGCGGGGAAGAGGCACGCTCTTTGTCTGTTTTGTCGGGGGGCTGTCCCGGCCAGGTTCAGGCCAGGAATAATGAAGAAGTTCTGCGCCTGCGAAACGAGTGTATTCAAGCTGTTGTTGAACCAGGTAATGACAGGGCAAAAGCTGTTGAGCTGGGCCTTGATCTGGCCGGTCGTATGGCGGATTTGAAAGAGGGGCTGGAAACACTTTTTGATCTGCTGGCGCTTTTTTTCAAGGAGAGTATGGTGGTGCAACTTGGCGGAACCGAAAACCCGGAAACGGTTTCATTGACAGCCCCAAGAGAACGCTGGAATTTACAGCAATTATCTGATAAGATACTGGCCGTTGAAGCTGCCCGTCGTCAACTGGCGAGAAACGGTAACAAGGGGTTGGTCTGCGAGGTTTTGATGCTGGATTTATGTAAGTAGTCCAGGCATCCCGTCTTTGCACGGTTGCTCCTCCGCATAGGCGGGATACAGCGGCCAGTTGCTCCTGCGCCAATCCAGGGCACATGAGACAGATCACAATTCTGTAACTCTTCAGGTAGTCCCACGACTTTGGCATAACGTGTGGGCTGCAGCTGAAGAGTTACTCTGAATTTTTATATAAGGCAGGGCCGGTGGCCCGGGTTGTATATGACCGAGAACAGAGAACAACATCAGGAGCCAGACTCAGACCTACAGGAACAGGCTGCACCGCCTGATTTATGGCGCTTCTATCTTGTCAGGTTTCGTGATCGGGGGCAGGTGTTTACCGCCCGGGGCCAACAGGATGATCTGGTAAAAGATGACACGGTGATGCTGCGCACGGATCATAATCCGGAGCCGGCCCTCATCGTCGGTAATACCGCAAATGGATCAGGCCCGGAGATTGAGCGGGGAGCCTCCTATGATATCCTGCGAAAGGCTACGGCAGAGGAGCGGAATAAATACATCCATCTGCCTCAGCTTGAAAAGGAGGCTTTTGCCATCTGTCAGGGCAGGATTGATTTTTTATGCCTTCCCATGAATCTTGTTCGGGTGGAGCGATTTTTCAATGGCTCTAAGATTATTTTTTATTTTACCGCCGAAAGCAGAGTGGATTTTCGGGAGCTTGTGAAAAATCTTGTCCAGGAGTTTCGTACACGGGTGGAGATGCGCCAGATAGGAGTTCGCCATGAGACGCAGATGCTGGGGGGCATTGGGCCCTGTGGCCGGGAGTTATGCTGCTCCTCGTTTCTCAAGAAATTTGAATCTGTTTCCATTAAAATGGCAAAGACCCAGGATCTGCCGTTAAATCCTGCCAAAATTTCCGGAGTCTGCAACCGACTGCTCTGTTGCCTGACCTACGAATATGATTCCTATAAATCCATTAAGCAGCAAATGCCCCGGATTGGCCGAATGCTCAAGCACGAAGGAGAAGTGTGTCGGGTGACCCGTATCCACCCCTTACAGGGAACAATTAAGGTGGTTTCCAAAGAAAATGGGGAAAGGATACTCACCCGGGAGCAGTGGCGGGCAGCCGAGCAGGTACGGAAAAATCAGCCCCGGAACAAGAATAAGAGTAAGAAAAAATCAAGGAAAAAAAGCGGCCCGGGCAAAAGCGCGGAAAAGCAATAAACCGGAGAATGCCTCCAGGCCGCCATTATACGTCGACATTTATGACAACCTATATAACAACACCAATTTATTACGTGAATGCCATGCCTCATCTCGGGCATGCCTATACTACCATTGTTGCCGATACGTACAGCAGGTTCTGCAAACTGCGTGGAGATGATGTCCGTTTCCAGACCGGAACCGATGAGCATGGAGAAAAAATTGTTCAGGCCGCTGAAGCCCAGGGGGAGAGTCCCCGGCAGTATGTTGACCGGATTTCCGGCACCTTCAGCACAACCTGGCCTGTTCTGTCTGTTGAACCGGATAATTTTATTCGCACGACTGATCCTGAACACATGCAGACCGTACAGGATATTTTGCAGAGGGTCTATGACCAGGGTGATATTTATTTTTCCGAGTATTCCGGCCATTACTGCAAGGGATGTGAGCGGTTTCTTACGGAAAAGGAGCTCGTTGACGGCAAATGTCCGGACCATCAGACAACCCCGGAAGAGATCACTGAACAGAACTATTTTTTCCGGATGTCAAAATATCAGGACTGGCTCATTGACCATATTAAAAACAACCCTGAATACATCACCCCGGAACGTTATCGCAATGAAGTGCTTTCCTTTTTAAGTGAACCGCTGGAAGACCTGTGTATTTCACGCCCTACCTCGCGCCTGACCTGGGGGATTCCGCTGCCCTTTGACGAAAAGTTTGTCACCTATGTCTGGTTTGACGCACTCATTAACTATCTGACCGGAATCGGCTATCCTGATGGTGAGAATTTTGCGAAATACTGGGCGGCTGCTGAACATGTTATTGCAAAGGATATCCTCAAACCCCATGCCATTTACTGGCCCACAATGATTCAGGCCATGGGCGTTGCTCCTTATAAGAGGCTGCATGTGCATGGCTACTGGAATGTGGACGAAACGAAAATGTCCAAGTCCATTGGTAACGTTATTCGTCCCCAGGATCTCGTGGATGCGTATGGCGTCGATACTGTGCGTTATTTTCTCCTGCGGGAGATGAGTTTCGGGCTGGACTCCTCGTTTTCAGGCGAGGCCATTGTCGCCCGCCGTAATTCGGATCTGGCCAATGATCTTGGCAATCTGTTTTCCCGGTCTCTGACCATGATCGGGAAGTATGCCAAAGGTATTGTGCCTGCAGTTGATGAGGCTGAACTGACAGAGGAAGACCAGGAATTGATTGTTGCTGTGGAGGCTATGATCGCCCTCTATTCAAGATCAATGGCCGCCTTTGAATTTCATAAAGGATTGCAGGCTGTCTGGGAAGTGATTGGCCGCTTAAATCGCTATATTGTCACCAATGCTCCATGGGAGCTTGCCTCTGACCCTGCAAAATCAGGAAGGCTTAACACGGTTCTGTACTTTCTGGCCGAGAGTCTGCGCATCCTGACCCTGGTTTTGCGTCCTGTAATGCCCGATGCTGCCGATAAAATGGCGGAAGCTCTTGGCATGGATCAGGATGCTGGTGCTGCGGTACTGGCAAGAGACGGAAAATGGGGAGGGATGCGACCGGGAACCAAAGTGAATAAAGGTCCCCAGCTGTTTCCCCGTCTGGACAAAAAGAAAAAAGGACAACCCAGGGCACAACAGAAGAAAACTCAAAAACACAAAACCACTGATGTTGACCTGGAAGGGCTGATTACCTTTGATCAGTTTGGCAAGGTCGAATTGCGGGTGGCAGAGGTTGTTGCTGCTGAAAAGATCACAAAATCGGATAAACTGCTCAAACTTACCCTTAAGGCTCCCGAAGAACGGACAGTGGTTGCCGGGATTGCCAAGTTTTACTCCCCTGGGGAACTGGTCGGGATGAAGGTTATTATTGTTGCCAATCTCAAACCGGCAAAGCTCATGGGAGTTACCTCCCAGGGTATGGTCTTGGCCGCAAAAGAAAAAGATTCTGATGGTAATGAACGGCTTGTTCTCTCCACAGTCTCAGCCGATATCGCTGCCGGTTCAAGGGTTGCTTGACAGTGCCGAAAAAATGAACATTGTACAGATGAAAGCTGTAAAAAAATACCATTGAATTTTACTCAGGTGCGTCCATGTTTATGTTGGGAAATTTTATTCTTGCTCTAGCCAAATTGGTTAATATGGCACTTTCCGCCTATATCTGGATTGTCATTGGCAGGGCTGTTATATCCTGGGTCAATGCGGATCCCTACAATCCCATAGTCCGTTTTCTGGTCAGAGCGACAGATCCGGTGCTGCTGCGTATTCGTCGGTTTTTACCACCAATGGGCGGGCTGGACTTAAGCCCGATGATTCTCATCTTTGGTATTGTTTTTCTGCAGAGTTTTCTGGTGCCGACACTTATGCGCATTGGTATGTCCCTGCAATAATGAGCGGCTTGCCGACTCAGTGCAGAAAAAAGATTGTTCAGGTTCCTTCAGCGGAAAAACTCAATGGCGTTTCTGCAAGTCCTGCCGGACGGAAAAATTCTCCTCTCGTTGTATGTTCAGCCCCGTTCCAGCCGAAACGAACTGGCAGGTTTGCATGGTGAGTCACTTAAATTACGCCTGACCACGCCGCCGGTTGACGGCAAGGCGAACAAAGCAGTCATCTCTTTTCTGGCAAAACTGCTGAAATTGCCCAAGTCTGCTGTATACATCAAAAGCGGTTTGCATAGCAGATCAAAAAAAATTGTGGTGACAGGCCTGGGCGAGGATGTCGTACGACGGGTGTTGACCTAGCGTGTAAAGTGGATTTTTTAAGCAATATACAACAGTTTGGGAGGGGGGATGGGCGTTCAGCTCAAAACAGTAGGTGAAATTTTCTCAGAAACCTGGGAGCTCTATAAAGAGCGCTCCATTCCAATTCTCCTTGTTGGCCTGATAACGATCTGCCTGGTTTTTCTCTTTTTCTTTCTTACATCTCTGGCTGCCCTGTTTTTTCAGGGCGGTGTTTCCTCTTTTGTCGAAGCAGTCCAGACAAAGCAGTTTGCCCCTTCGGCTATTGCAGCTGTTGTAACAGGATTCCTCGGCTTTCTGGTTCTGCTCGTCTGGGGACAGGCCGCAACACTTGCGATCAGTGTTGATGAAAGCATGAGCGTTCCCGAGGCTCTGAAGGCCGGCTGGTCGTATTTTTTTCCTCTGGGCTGGGTCGGGTCACTCTATTTAGGCATTCTTTTTTCTGGCCTGACGTTGTTTATTGTTCCCGGACTGGTTTTAGGTTTGTCCATGGCATTTTGTTTTTATGCCCTGATCGAAGACGACTATACGGGTATGGATGCCATCGTGGCAAGTCATGTTTACGTGCGGGGGCACTGGTGGAATACCTTTCTGAAACTCTTTCTTGTTTTTCTGCTTTCCTTTAGCCTCGGGGTCGTTCCTGTTGTCGGTCAGCTTCTTTCCTTTGTTTTCACTCCTTTTTTTCTGCTCTATATGGTGACTGTATATCGTGACCTGCGGGAAGCCTCTGATGCGATACCTTTTCAAACCTCAAAAAGATGGGTCTGGTGGTGTATGGCGGTCTTCGGAACTCTTCTACCCCTGTTGGCCATACTGGGTGCGGCTGTGACACTTGTTCCGCAACTGCCAAGGGTTCTTGAAGAGATTCAGCAGGGAAAGGTTCCAGGAATCGAATTGCCTCATCTGGACGGGTTTGATTTTTCCGGACAGGGGGGAAAAAAGCGAATGCGCACTCCGCCTCGGCTCACCCGTCTTCCTTCGGTTGAGGGGTTCTGGATCTGGCATGATCCGGCAGGCGATACGAAGAATCCTCTTTTGGATATCCGGGAAGTCGCTGCCAAAGGCGAGAATGGGATATTGTATTTCCGCATCACCATGGCCTCGTTCTTTGACGCCTACTTTAAAACTGTAAAAGATGCAGACTATTATCCCCTGATCAGTCTTTATCTGGATATTGATGTTGACCGAAGAACCGGGGGTAGGGTCATTACTGCATCAGAGCGATCCGGCTATGATTTTGCTCTGAATGTCCTTCTGGGATCAGAGAACGCATCCAAAAAACATATTGTAAAGGTGACCCTGTATCAAATGGACAGTGATCACCAGAAATCTCTTGGCGATCTTGCCCCCCAGAGCGTGATCGTCTCAGGAAGAACCTTAAGCCTGCAGATACCTGCCGCCAGGTTTGGGGTCCATTCTGAGGATATGATGAGGATGTGTTTTCTCGAATACGGCCAGCAGCAGGGGAGCGGCCTGGCCAAGGATAAGCTTATACCACTTAAATAGGAGGTTAACATGGAGAAGATTATAGTTGCCAATGTAAAGGCAGCACTTGCCCCGGATCAGGTGAATAACTGGCTTAAGTCATTTCAGGGTCTGTACGCGCCTTCAGCGTCGGTGAAAGTTGTACTGGCTGTCCCATTTCTCTACATGGAACAGGTAGCAGGAAAGATTGCCGGCATTGATCAGGTAACGCTTGCCGCCCAGACCGTCTCCCCCCGCCCTTCAGGCAATTATACGGGGGCCACTCCCGCAGCCTGGTTAAAGGGGCTTGCGGATTATGTTCTTGTCGGTCATCGGGAGCGCAGATTGTATTATCATGAAGATAATCAAACCGTGGCAGCTCAGGTTCGTGAGACCGTTTCAGCAGGAATTACGCCGATTATCTGCCTGGATCGGAAGAATAAAGGGAGTCAGCTGGCGGCAATTGATACTGAAGATCTTGAGCAATCTCTGGTGGCATACACTCCTGATGACAGTGTCAAACTCGAAATTCCGGCTGACAATCAGGAGATAAGCGATACTGCAGCGTCTTTTGCCAGCGCAGCCGGTGTTAAAGTTTTGTATGGCGGTGGCGTAAATAAAGGGAATGCCGCTGAACTTGCCGGTCTTGCAGGAATATCAGGACTTATGGTCGGGAAAGGCTGTCTTGACGGGGGAGAATTCGCCGAGCTTGTCAACAGCGTACGGTGACCTTCATAAAAAAAGAGAGTGTATCCGGCAGGCCTTGTCAGTCAACCAGACTGACAAGGACTGCCGCGTTTAGGGGGGACGGATTATTTCATTGCCAGAAGACGCCGGATACGCTCTTCCATGGGGGGATGGGTGGTGAAAAGCTTGGCCAGTATTCCCCGTGATAAAGGATTGACTATATACATCTGGGCAGAGGCGGGGTTGACATCCATGGGGCGCTGGATATTTGCTCCTGAGAGTTTTTCAAGAGCACTGGCCAGAGCCCGGGGGTTGCCGGCAATATGTGCGCCATCAGCATCGGCAATATATTCACGGCTTCGGGAAATGGCCATCTGGATCATTGAGGCTGCCAGTGGGGCGATCATCATCATGACAACCGTTGCCAGCCCGTTGCCACCTTCTTCGCTGTTCCGGCGTCCACCAAACATCATGCTCCATTGAGCCATGGTGGCCAGCTGGGAGAGCGCTCCGGCAAGAACCGCAGAAATTGAGCTGATGAGAATGTCGCGGTTTTTTACATGGGCAAGCTCATGCCCCAGTACACCTTCGAGTTCTTCGCGATTGAGGACATCCATTATGCCGGTTGTAACGGCTACCGCAGCATGTTGGGGATTGCGGCCGGTGGCAAAGGCATTGGGGGTGGGATTGTTGACCACGTACACCTTCGGCTTCGGAATACCTGCCCGGTCAGCCAGGCGGGCGACTATCTGATGGAGTTCCGGTGCCTCAGCTTCGGAAACCTCCTGGGCCCTGTTCATGCGCAAGGCAACTTTATCGGAATTCCAGTAGGCAAAAAAGTTAAGGCCCAGGGCCATCACCAGGGCAAACTTGACCCCCTGAGGACCTCCCAGGATCTGACCGCCTACAAGAAACAGACCCGTGAGAGCCGCCATCAGGATAAATGTTTTAGCAGTGTTCATCTCTTTTCTCCTTTTTTTCCGGATGCATCCGAATGAAAAAATCGCCAATACATCTTTAGCCGTAACTCTTCAGGTTGGCAAGAAAAACTTGAAAAATCAACGCCTTGTATATTAATAGTTGCCCTTTAGACTACATAAATGCCAACATGGCTTGAACAAGTTTTTCCGCACTTCTGCCAATCTGGTCGACCCGTGCGTCAAACATATAACAGGGGGTAGTAACAATTTTCCGGGTTGTATCAATAACTATCTCTTCAGGCAGGGTAGCGCGGTGCTGGGCTCCCATGAGGGCAATGTCCCGGGCTACTTTTTCATTTTGGCCGATAGTGAGTTCGGCATAATCCAGAACCCGGGCAAGAATGACCGGCGCAATGCATAATGCGCCAATTGGTTTTTCGGCAGTATGCATGGCCTTGATAGCTGTTTTTACGTCCTCGTTTACAGAGCATTGTGCCCCGTCTACCGCATAGGTACTGAGATTTTTGGCCGCACCAAGTCCGCCGGGGATGATGAGTCCGTCAAAGCTGTCTGAATGAAATTCCTTAAGATTTGTTACCTGTCCCCTGGCAATACGGGCCGATTCAACCAGCACATTTCGCTGTTCTGGCATTTCCTGCCCCGTGATATGATTGAGCACGTGGTTTTGCTCAATGTCGGGTGCAAAACACTGGTACTCGCCGTCATTGTTATGGATGGCCCAGAGGGTCATGGTCGCTTCGTGGATTTCAGTTCCATCCTGATTTCCACAGCCGGAGAGAATGACTGCAAATGTTCGAGTTGCCATAATGTCCACCTTTCCTCGTAATTGCCCCTGGTTCAGTTTACAAAGGTTTTTCAGGCGTCCATGGAATGAACAGCCGGAAGATTACGGAATTTCTGAGCATAATCAAGTCCGTAGCCAATAAGAAATCCTTTATCGAGGGAAAAACCGACATAATCGACTGTAACTTCAACCTCGCGGCGTTCATGCTTATCTATGAGGCTGCAGATTTTAACGGATTCCGGATTGAACTTCGTGAGATACTCATTGAGCCAGGCAAGCGTGCTCCCCGTGTCAACAATGTCTTCCACCAGCAGAATACTCTTGCCCTCCAGGTCAATTTCCGGTTCTTTGGCAAGGGTAATTGTCCCTGAAGTTGACATATTGTTCCCGTAGCTTGCCACTCGGATAAAGTCAATCTCAAGTTCGAGATCAATGGCCCTTGCAAGGTCAGCCAGAAAAATAAAAGCACCATTTAATATCCCGATGAGTACCAGTTTTTTCCCCTTGTAATCAGAGCTGATTTCATTACCGAGCTCCAAAATCCGTTTGTTGATCTGATCGCTGCTTAAAATAGTTTTTGAGATTTCCATAGAGT
>QNYF01000197.1 GCA_003978695.1 Desulfobulbus sp.
CGTCTTTGAGGCTTTCATAATCTTCCATCTCACTGTCAACTGCGGCAACTGCCTCAGAAACACGCCTGCATAGAGTTTCCCAATTCTCAAGCAGATTACCCTCTCTGTCTTTTAAATAATACCGCCTTTCCAGTACAGTTTCCGCAGTGTCGGTTAATGCCTGTTTCGGCATATCCTTTGTCATCACTTTCTCCCTTGAAATATCTCCTCATTCTCTCTGTCACTGGCTGCTCATGCATCATGAATACACACCATGTGACCGAGCGAACCTGTTTTTTATATATCACAACATATAGTGCCCTTACAAGGATAAAACATGCAACATGTTGTACTTTTCTCGTTTATTAAGGAAAAGCACATATTTTCAATCAGATCGAAAAAATACATTTTCGGTATGCTTTTAAAGGGTGAAAAAAGATGCGGACAGGATCAACTTGAGGTATAAAGGCACAACTTGATTACGAGGTCATTTAACCGGGGAGAAACCTGTGAAGACAAACTGTCTGAGCTGTAAATACTATAAAATTAAAGACACACAATCCGGGCTCTGCAGAATGGAAGCTCTCACTTCAGGAAATCGTGAGGCAAAAAAGCCGAAGGTGGACGCAGAAGATCACTGTGAGAAATGGATTAACTGTGGCCAGACTTACTACATCCGCCTGGGCTGGATCAAGAGCAACAGCCCGGAGGCTGAGAAAGAGTAATATTTATATCTTTCGAAGAACACCGGACAAGAGAGATCAACTGGCCATTGACTGGCGGGATTCAATAGCCCTAGCAAGAGTGTGTTCATCGGCGTACTTTATATCCATCCCCATGGGAATACCGCAGGCAAGCCGGGTAACTCTAACCTGCATACCTTCCAGCTGCTCCATAAGATAAGATGCTGTTGCCTCACCGGGAACAGTAGAGCTTGTTGCCAACAGGATTTCATCCACATCACCCTTTCTGATTTTAGTTAACAGTTCCCGAACCTTAAGTTCACGGGGCCCAATGCCATCCATGGGAGCCAGCACCCCGTGCAGAATATGATAAACCCCCCTGAAGACGGCTGTTTTTTCTATGGCCATTAAATCACCGGGTTCCTCTACGACACAAACCAGACGGGTGTTACGTCGGGCGTCACCACAAATTGCACAGGGGTCTGTCTCGGAAAAAGCAAAACAGCTGCCGCATAACCGTATTGACTTATGCAGCTCGGAAAGTGTTTCAGCAAGAGATAATGCCTCGGAGGCAGGTCTGCGGAGAATGTACAAAGCCAGACGGGTGGCCGTTTTTTTTCCTATTCCTGGCAGACGGGTCAGTTCTTCAATGAGCCGTTCAAGTGCTGGCGGGACAGTCTGCATTGCGCTATGACAACCCCGGAATTTTCATACCGCCGGTCAATTTTGCCATTTCACCTTTGCCCAACTCCCCTGCTTTTCTGGCTCCATCGTTGACAGCTGCGACAATAAGGTCCTGCAGCATCTGCACATCATCGGGGCTGACAATATCTTTTTCAATAGCAAGTCCCACCAGCTCTCCCCGACCATTCATCGTGGCAGTTACCATCCCGCCGCCGGCAGTTCCGGTTACCATTTTTCCGGCAAGCTCTTCCTGGAGCGTAGCCATCTTCTCCTGAACCTGTTTGGCTTGTTTCATCATGTCTGAAATATTCATACGTCTATCCTTATTATCTTTCCTGTTACTTAATGAACAGGAAAACTTATTCTTCCGGCAATCCTTTTTTTGTGTTCAGTTCTTTCTCGAGCGGTTTACGGAACCTGGGGCCAACCCGAATATCTCCAACCTGCCCATTAAACACATCACAGGCCGTAAGAACAAGAGGATCCTGAGCCAGAGCCCGCCGTTCCTTTTGCAGGGACGCACCGCTGTCAGGGTCGGTTTCACAACCAGATGCGTTGGGAACCTTGAACTGCACCTGGAGATTTTCCTGAAAAAAATCCATGGCAAATTCAGTTAAGGGAATAAGCTTTTCCCTGTTTGTAAAAATCTGACATTCCATGGGGTCGTTATAGGTAATGATCAACTGACCATCTGCAAGATGTGCTGAAGAGGCGAGAGAAAGTGTTGCCGCCATCCACTGCACCCTGTCCCTGACATATTCAATAAACTCCGGCCAGTCCTTACGGATATCTTTTTTTGGAGGGAAATCCGCAGGTTCGGCATCGTTGACCTGGGATGATATCTTTGGTGCTGGCTGATCAATATCCGGCGGTGGCTCGGGAGGCACAGGCGGATTTACCGGTTGTGACGTGGACGGCTCTTCCTGAACACGCGCAACAGAGGTTATTTTTTCAGTTTTTTTTTCCTCCGCAGAATGCCTGGAGGCCTGCTCCCGGTTTCGCTTTTCTTCAGGCATTACCCGGGGACTCTCAGATTGTACCGTGTGCGGCTGTTGCCTGGTTGTCTTTGGCAAATCAACACCAGCCAGGACATCGTCCAGACGGGATAACAACGTCGTGACCGGAACCACGTCTCCGGCCTGTACAGCCTTAATAAAAACCATTTCTACCGCAAACCGCGGGCTATTTGAAAAGGACGCCTTTTCAAGACCTTCCAGCAAAAGATGAAACAACAGATAAAGATGCTCACGGGAATGGGAGGCAGCGGTTTCCTGCAATAAGTCAAACTCTTGCGCCGGTAAATCAAGCAATGCTTCAGGATGCTTACTCACACTGCAGACCACAAGCCCCCGAAACCATGCAAGCAGCTCGTTGATAAACCTTTTAAGATCCATGCCATAACTGTACACGTCATCAAGACGGGCCAGAGCGCCTGCAAGGTCGCCAGCCAGCAGAGCATCGGCGATTTCAGCAATTACCTGGTGACTTACCAGCCCCAAAACTTCAGCAACCTCATCTCCTGTTACTCGTTCACCGCAATACGAAAATGCCTGATCAAGCAGACTCAGCCCATCCCGAACCGACCCGCCAGCTTCACGAACAATCAGATTAAGGGCTGTTGAGTCGATGGTAACACCCTCATTTTTGGCCAGGGAGGCAAAATGGGCAGACAACTCCTCTCTGGCCACCCGTTTGAGTTCATACCGCTGGCATCTGGAAAGAATTGTTACAGGAACTTTATGCAGCTCAGTGGTGGCAAACATAAAATACACATGCTCTGGCGGCTCTTCCAGTGTCTTGAGAAGAGCATTAAATGCTTCTGTTGTAAGCATGTGTACTTCATCAATAATGATAATTTTGTATCGGGCACTGGTTGGCATGAAACGGATGTTTTCCTTCAGTTCCCTGATTTCCTGAATTCCCCTGTTTGACGCACCATCAACTTCGTGAAGATCAACAGAGTTACCCGCTTTAATCGAAAGACAGGATTGACACCTATCACAGGGTTCCGCTGCAGGTCCCTGCTCACAGTTAAGGGCCTTGGCCATTATTCTGGCAAGAGTGGTTTTCCCTGTCCCCCGAACACCACTGAAAATCAAGGCGTGGGGTATGCGCCCCTGGCGCAGGCCGTTCTGCAGAGTACGAACTACCGCCTGCTGACCGACAACCTCGGCAAAAACCTGAGGTCTGGATTTTCTGGCAAGAACGAGATATGACAAAGTAATTGAGGGTTTCAGGGTTTGTGGTTCAGGACCGAAAATATTTAACCAAGGTCCTGCAGACAATATTTCGACTGAGTATAGCGAATAATGGACAGATGGGAAAGCTGAAAAATTGAGGGGAGAGATGTTCGTATGGCGACCTTGCAAAAAAGGATAGCCGGGCACCCCTGTAACACACAAAGAGAGTCGCTGCCGCTGCTTCCTCCCGGACCTGACGGAGTTCACGATTCTTTGTTGCACAGGACCCGGCTATCACACGTAAGGTCTTGTTATGGCGGAGAGGGTGAGATTCGAACTCACGGTACTTGCGTACACACGCGTTCCAGGCGTGCACCTTAAGCCACTCGGTCACCTCTCCACAACCAAGATTATACAGGTTCAAAGCTTAAATAAATACACTCTCCTGATCTCTCTCGGCATCACTTTGTAAACTGAGTTCCACTTTTTGACAACAGAAAAATAACATTCTGCCACCTTTTTTTATCTACGGCTTTTAAAAAAATCCTTTAATATTTGGCCGCATTCATCCTCCCGAACTCCTCCCGTAACCAAAAATCTATGATTCAGAAGGCCATCTGTACCGATCTGATACACCGATTGCAGCCCCCCGGCCTTGGGGTCTCTTGCGCCGAAAACTATTCGTTTCACCCTGGCCTGAATCATGGCTGTCGCACACATGGCACATGGCTCAAGTGTGACATACATGGTTGTGCATGGTAAACGATAATTACCATGTTTTTTTGCCGAGGCCCGTAAAACAAGTATTTCAGCATGCCCTGTAGGGTCAACACTGCTGATACAGTCGTTGCCCGCACTGGCAATAATCGTACCATGAGCGTCAACAAGCACAGCGCCGACAGGCACCTCACCCATGCTTGCCGCATCAGCTGCACATTCAAGAGCATTTCCCATAAAAATATAATCCTGTGCCGTGTCATAAAAATCTTGTTCAGTCATTAAATATTTCCTGAAAACTGTACAAATTATCTGCTGATAACCTTATAGAGGGCAACAGACAAAGAATAAAAAAGGCAAACTACAAGAACATAATTGAACGGAGCCTTGCAACTGTTAAAAAAAAACGTATAATTACAATAAAGATATTCTGGTGACAAATCTGAAACTCAACGATCTGTGGTAAACATTTATGGCGTCTTCCAAGTATTCAATCCTGGCCTATGAAACTTTTGACGAGCATCAAAAATGTCTCAGTAAGGCATTAAAAAATACTTCGCAGATCTCTTTTCAATCAGATCCAAAATCTTTTGCCAAGGCAGTTAAAAACACCGAATATGATGTCATTTTCATGAGAGTTTCCCCACAAAACGCATCTGCCTTTGATCTGCTCAAAAAAACACGACAGCAAACGCCGTATACACCGATAATTCTCACCTCAAAATCAGAACAGACCGACCTCATTGTTCAGGCTATAAAGCTTGGCGCCTATGATTTTATTTCTACGCCTTTTTCACCGGCAAGAATTCAGCTGGTTGTACAGCGGGCTGTTGAACAGCGCAAGTTAACAAACGAGATAGACTACTTACGCCGCAGCCAGGATATTGTCTATAATTTTGAGAGTATTGTCGCAGAGAGCGAGTCATTCAGGCAGATTATTGCCAGCTTAAAAAAATTTGCTTCCACCGATTCTACCATTCTTCTCACCGGAAAGACGGGTACAGGCAAGAGTTTTCTTTCCGGCTCTGTTCATTTTAACAGCCCCCGCCGAGAACATCCCTTTATTAAGATCAACTGCACAAATATCCCGGACACCTTACTTGAAAGCGAATTATTCGGTCATGAAAAGGGCTCGTTTACCGGGGCTGAAAAACAGCGCATAGGCCGTTTTGAACAAGCCAACGGCGGGACTATTTTTCTTGATGAGATTGGAGAGATTCCTCTTGAAATACAGGCAAAACTTTTACGTGTCCTTGAAGAAAGAGCCTTTGAACGGGTGGGTGGTAACACAACAATCCACGTTGATGTGCGCATAATCGCCGCAACCAACAAAAACCTGGCGAAACAGATCCGCCGGGGCAAATTCCGGGAAGATCTCTATTATCGGATTAACGTGCTGCCTGTGGAACTGCCGACATTGCAGGACAGGTCACAATGTATCGAACCACTTGCCCACAAACTGCTTGAAAAATCCAGTGCAGCATTAACCAAAAAAATCAAGGGATTCTCCCCCAATGCGCTGGCCATAATCAAGAGTTACACCTGGCCGGGCAACATCCGCCAGCTGGCAAATACCCTTGAACGGGCTGTTATTCTTGAAGAATCTAACACCATCCGATCCGACTCAATTCAGATCCCCGACTTCCATCAGCCGGTCCCCAAGCCGGGTAAACATTGCGAGCCTCTCCAAACCCAGGAAAAAGAATTGATCCTGAGGGCTCTTGAAGAAAACCTCTGGGTGCAGAAAAATGCCGCAAAAGCCCTTGGCGTTTCCCCAAGGGCTCTCAACTACAAAGTGAACAAATTCGGTATAACCCACCCCAACTGGCGCAAAAACAAGTAGCAGCAGGTTACATCCCTTTTTTTACAGAATAAACCGGCTCAGATCTTCATTGTCGGAAATTTCGGAGAGCTGTTCACGGACATATTCAGGGGTTACTGTAAATGGCTCTGCATTACGCTGACTTGCGTCAAAAGAGAGTTCGTCCAGAACACGTTCCATCACGGTATGCAGACGTCTTGCGCCGATATTTTCTGTTTTGGAGTTGACTTCCACCGCAATTTTTGCCATTTCCCGAAGAGCATCCTCCTCATAGATAAGGGTGATACCTTCTGTTGCCATCAGGGCAGTATACTGCTTTACAAGGGCATTTCTTGGCTCTGTGAGGATACGATAAAACTCCTCTTCACCAAGATCAGTCAGATTGACTCTGATGGGGAACCTTCCCTGCAGCTCCGGGACAAGGTCTGAGGGTTTATTGAGATGAAACGCTCCTGAGGCAATAAAAAGGATATGATCCGTCTGTACCGGTCCATATTTTGTGGTGACTGTCGAGCCTTCGACAATAGGCAGCAAATCGCGCTGTACGCCCTCCCTCGACACGTCAGGCGACCCTGAACCGCCACCGCCTCGTGAGGCGATTTTATCAATTTCATCAAGAAAAATAATCCCGGACTGTTCTGTTCGACGAATGGCCTTCTGAGTCACACTCTCGGTATCAACTAATTTCTGGGATTCTTCTTTGGTAAGTATTTCCAGGGCTTCAGGGACTTTGACTTTACGTGGTTCCTTGTTACCCGGAAACATTTTGGAAAAAGCATCCTGCAGCGAGGATTGCATGTCATCCATTCCCCCGGCAGAAAAAACCTCCACTACCGGACCAGGCGGTTTTGCAGAAGTTACCGCCAGCTCAACCATACGATCATCAAGTTCTCCCCTGTGCAGCATTTCCCGCAGTTTTTCACGGGTATGAAAGAATGTCCTGTCCGGCTCAATTTTCTTTCTGTCACTGCCAAACACGTCATCATAGGAAAGCTCTATCACATTATCATTTGCCTGGTCAGGTACATCTTCCGGCACGCCGGGAGGTGCGGACGGAAGGAGAAGATCCAGCAGCCGTTCCTCAGCAGCCTGAGCAGCTTTATCTGTCACGCCCTCCTCTTCCTCTTTGGTCACCATGTTAATCGCCAGCTGCAAAAGATCACGCACCATGGACTCCACATCACGGCCCACATACCCGACTTCTGTAAACTTGGACGCTTCCACTTTAATAAAAGGCGACTGAGCCAGTTGAGCCAGCCTGCGGGCAATCTCTGTTTTACCAACACCGGTAGGCCCTATCATAATGATATTCTTCGGAGCAATTTCTTCACGCAAAGGTTCCGGAACCTGCTGCCTCCGCCAGCGATTACGCAAAGCAATGGCAACAGAGCGTTTGGCCGCATCCTGGCCAATTATATACTTATCAAGTTCCTGTACCGTTTCCTGCGGTGTCAGAGAATTTATTTCATTCATGATTCAAAGAGTGGGTTAAATACAATAAAAACGCCGATATGGCACGCATCACCTGACCCAAGCAAAGCTACCGGGAAACCGGCAACAGCTCAGACGACGGGTAAACCAATGATAATCGCAGAAGCCGGAGGTGCTTGGGAGGGCAACCTGTCTGCGAGGGTTATGGCTTTATGACCAGACATTGCTCTGATAATATCTTTACATTATTTGCCCAACCTGCTCGCAAGGCAGCGGCACCGATTAACGAGAATACTTCTGGCTCCCGAATCGCATTAATTTTTTCGGGATTTGGTAACGAATCCTTAAAATGCGATACAGCTATTTCCGCATCATGGGCATGGCCTGTACCCTTTGCTGTAGATGTAACAAATGCTTCCCATAGAAGTACAGAATCCGTCTTAATAAACTCCAACCAATTAAAAGTTGCCTTCGGGCATTTACCTAGATTTTCAGAAACTCTATTCATAACCCACAAGGCTTCTACCAGTCCTGTAGCCAGGGCTCCAGTTCCTGCACCTGCACTCCAACTTCTGTTTCCTTCGCCATTTCTTGCCGTATTTACAGCTAGCGGATCACTTCTAACCGGAACAAATAATGGACATTCGAACCCAATAGCGACTTTCTTTGATGCAAGGAGTTGATCAACAATACTTTGAGCAAATTTTTCAATGCTCCTGCCAGATGAGTTGATTCCATCTTGATACGAAGCTGCCCAGCCAAATTTATTTTGTTTTATAGAGCCTACGTCAGCGCAAAACACTGCGATATTATTCACGATCTGCTCGTTATTGACATGAATCCAGGCATAACGGGAAATTCCTACACCTTTTCAACAACAAGATTCTGATTTGTGTACACACAGATTGAAGCTGCTATCTTCATGGCTTCCCGGGCTATTGCTTCTGCATCCAGATCAGAATGGGCAACAAGGGCCGTCGCTGCCGCCTGGGCAAACGAGCCTCCAGAACCGATGGCAAGAATACCGTCATCAGACTCTATGACATCACCACTTCCTGACAAAAGAAGTGACGATTTTTCATCTACAGCGATCATCATGGCTTCCAGCCGACGCAGCATTTTATCTGTCCGCCAATCCTTGGCAAGCTCAACCGAAGCCCGGAGAAGATTACCGTTAAACTGTTCAAGTTTCTTTTCCAGAAGATCGTATAGAGTAAAGGCGTCAGCTGTAGAACCGGCAAAACCGGTGATAACCTTATTATGATACAGTCTGCGCACCTTACGGGCATGATGTTTAATAACAGTCTGGCCAAGTGAGACCTGACCGTCACCAGCCATAACGACTTCTCCCCTGTGACGGATGGCAAGAATAGTGGTTGAACGAATTTTTTTCATTGTCAGCGTAATCCTCTAGCGCTTAAGAATTGTATAATCGTGAACCGTGGACAAAAATAACCAGACTTCACCTATAATAATGAAGAACGTCGACGTCTTGTCCGACAGGTTATCAGGCCGATGATCCAGCCCGCAAATAAAACCCCGCCCCCGGCCAGAAACCAGGTAACTGCCGTTTTTCTCTTCAACTCGTTATTCTGCAGCTCTACAGTGTGCATTGCTGCCTGTACAGTGTCAATTTGCTTCTGCGTTTCAGCCATTTTTTTATTTATTGCGACAATATCAGAGGTATCTTCCTGCAGACGTATATAATCAGCCTCAAACTTGTCACGCCGGGCTATACAGGTTGAAAGCTCGCCACCGGTATTCACCTGCAGCTCTTTGAGTTTGTTGAGCTCAAGTGTGAGTTGTTTTTCCCTCTCCTGAAGCCTTTCATTGTCCTTTCTGAGGATTTTCACGAGTTGAAGAGGAGGGGCTTCAAGGCTTAAAAATTGCTTTGGCAGCCAACCTATTGTGCCGTTGCTCAGTTGAATTTTTGCCCAGGAATGGCCCTCTTTTAACAACTCAACCAGTTCCCCGCTTTTAACAAGTTTCAATATTTTATACTTATTGCCCTGTCCCCGCCTTAGCGGTACATCAATATTTGGCCGAACATAGCGTTGATCGGCAGAAGCGATGACACACAAGAACGTTATGAGGAAGAGTAATCCCAGCGGGAATACATGAAAAAGTCGTAATTTCAACATCTGGTTCTCCGGGAAAAGCGGAAAGATTTTAGGCTGATTTCATTTTTGGCGTAAACTTTATTAATACTCCGATTGCTGCCACAAGTGCAAGTGAGACCAGACCAAGACAGGGAAAAACAGCTTCAATTCCCCAGTGATTCTGCACAAGCGTAATAATTTTAACTGCAAGCGCACCAACTCCGAAAGTAACCACGAATTTCATACCATAGGCTGAGCTCCGCAATGAGGCAGGAGTAAGACGTGCAACAATGGTATTTTCGACAGGCTGCATTCCCAGAAGAAAAAAAGAGTGCACAGTGGCAAGCATGACCAAAGGGACATCATGGGCAAGTCCTATCAAAAAGGCGGCAGGCAATGTTAACAGATGGAAACAGAGATAACTGTATCTTAAGTCAAACTTCTGCCCTGCCCTGCCGCCGGTATATTGCCCAAGCATACCTATTAAATACAAACCTGAAGTCAGAGCGGTCGCAACGACATTACTGGAAATTCTGCCATTAAACAGGCTGGCAAGTGAGGTGAAAATCCCTGTTCCGTTCAGTTCAAACAGGGCCGGCATGGTCACGGAGGCCCCACGATACACAATACCGCCAAGCATCATGCAGACGAGTAACACTAAAAACCCTTTTAAAGACGATGAGTCACTCCCTGCGGCGGCTTTGTGCCTGCTGGCGCATTGTTTATTTGAAAGCTTCAGCAAAAAGACAATACCAAAAAAATTGAAAACACCCAGGCAAATGTACACAGCCTGAGGTCCCCAAAACCAGTTAACCAACCCTGCAAGTAAAGGTCCCATGGCAAGCCCAATATTCCCAAACATACCATTATAGGCCATGCCCGTTGACGTCTTTGAAACACAACATGCTATCCAGCCAAGCCCGGCAGGATGATAAATACCTGAAAACAGCCCGATCCCGGCCAGGGACAGTTTAAAACCAAGCGGAGAATCAACAAGCATAGCCGCAGAGAGTCCGCAACAACCGGCTCCAACATAAAACAAGGCCAGCATGGGGCGTGGGCCTATCCTGTCGGCAAGCATTCCCCAAGGCAGTGCTGTCAGGCCAAAGAGCAGGTACATCCAGAAGGCAAGCCCCAAGGTATCTGCCATGTCAAGCCCCAGCCTGCCTGAAAGAGGCAATAAAATGGCTGGAAAAACCAACATATTGAAATGACTTAAAAAATGGCCGTAACAGGTGACTATCAGAATGGATCGATCACTGCTATTCATAGGATCCTCTCAAAGAACACTTAAAAACCAATATAACTATTCAGACAGCACCACGACTTTGGCATAACGTGTGGTCTGTAACTGAATAGTTACAGACCAATCAGTCATCTTTACAGGCCATACAACTGGGGGAAAATAACAATTGAGGCCAGTACCATAATCTGTATACAGATAAATGGCATAACCCCTTTATAAATATCCACCGTCCGCACCTCGGGCGGACAGACCCCTTTAAGATAAAACAGGGAAAAACCAAATGGCGGCGTCAGAAAAGAAGTTTGCAGATTCATGGCTATCAAAATGGCAAACCACATGGGGTTAATGCCTATAGTGTCAGCGATGGGCAGCAAAATAGGCACAACGATATACGATATTTCTATAAAATCAATAAAGAATCCGAGCAGCATGATAGCCAGCATGGCCAGAATCAAAAATCCCCATTTATCTCCGGGAAGGCCGGTCATAAAATGCTCGACGATTCCGTCGGCACCGGTATAGACAAAAACCATGGAAAAAGCTGTTGCGCCGATAAGAATGGCAAAGACCATGGCTGTTATCTTGACTGTCTCATGACATGAATCAATGACAATCTTCCAGCTGAGCCTTTTATACAGGGCTGCAAGCACCATGGAACCAAGAGCACCGACTGCGGCAGACTCTGTTGGCGTGGCAATTCCTGCAAAAATAGAACCAAGCACCATGATGATGAGCGTTAAGGGGGGGACAATTGCAAATAAGGCCCGTTTCAAGGACCCTTTTTTATGCTCCTCAGGAACAATAATTGCCGGAGCTACTTCTGGTTTCAAATAAGAAATTACTAAAATATAGAGGACATAACAGCCAACAAGAACCAGTCCCGGCCAGAGGGCCGCTTTAAATAAATCTCCCACCGGCAGCTGAAAGACATCACCTAGAATAATCAGCACAATGGATGGTGGAATAATCTGCCCAAGGGTTCCGGATGCGCAGATAGTTCCGGTGGCCAGTTTTTTGGAATAGCCGTATTTCAGCATAACAGGCAGGGATATAACCCCCATTGCCACAACAGATGCACCGACAACCCCGGTTGAAGCTGCCAGCAACGTGCCGACTATGACCGTACTGATGGCTACCCCACCCCGCACCTTGCCAAAGAGAACCCCCATGGATTCAAGCAATCGCTCGGCAAGTTCTGATTTCTGCAACACAATTCCCATTAAGATAAAAAGAGGTACAGCCATGAGAATGGTATTGGTCATGATCGAATAGATACGAAAGGGCATCATGGAAAACATCAGAAAAAACTCTTCTGCCACCGCAGCTATGGTGGGATGGGGCATCATTTCAATGAAAGCGGCAATCGCCCCGAAGAGCATGGCAACTGCGCCAAAGGTAAAGGCCACAGGATAGCCCACCGTGAGCAACACAAGGGCTGCAAAAAACATTATAATACCTGTCATTTGCCTGCCTCCCGAAAAAGACGGATATTCTGAAGCACATAGCCGACACCACTCATCAACAGAAATCCGAAGGAGAGAGGTATCATCCCCTTGATCACCCACCTGAACGGTAGCCCGCCGGGATCTTCGGAAATTTCATGGGTGATAAAAGCATCCTTGACATATTCAAACGAGCCAAAAAAGATAAGAAGAGCCAGGGGCATAAGGAAAAAAAATGTGCCCAGGATATTAATGACTGCCTTTTTTCTGGGGGAGAAGTTGTCATATAAAAAATCCACCCGAACATGCCCCTCATCTTTTAAGGCTACTGAAATACCAAACAAAAAAATGACCGCAAACAGATGCCATTCCATCTCCTGCATTCCCACCGAAGAATCGTGAAAGAGATAGCGCATCATAACGTCAAAAGAAACATTGAGTACCATGAGCAGAAGCAGGAGCGATGTGATTTTGCCCATAACATCAACAATTCTACTAATTATTCTTTCTAACTTTTCCATACCTGTTCCTGAAAATAAAGACGCCCTGCCAGTTATTTACCAGCAGGGCGAAAAAAAACGAACAACAGGAAGGGAGCTTACTCCACTTCCATGCTGGTCTGAATATATTTATAATCTGAAATAATTGTCCATTGACGCGCTTTCTTCATAAATCTACGTTCTGACTCAAGAATTTCCTTGAACTGCGGGTCTTTGGCAGCATAGCTGTCAAGCAGCTCATCTGTGGCCTTTTTCATAGCCTTAAGGACTGGCAGAGGAAAGGTTTTTACCTTGATATTGGGAAAATCTGTTTTCATTTTTTCCCAGGCATTGGCACTGGCGGCAAAATTCTCATAATACATATCAGCGGCCGCTGCTTTCATGGCGGTCAGAAGAATGGCCTTATGTTCTGCTGAAAGTTTCTCAAACGCCCGTTTATTGATCAAAAACTGCATCTCGGATGCAGGCTCATGCCAACCTGTGTAGTAATACGGGGCAATTTTATGAAAACCCATTTTTATGTCCATACCAGGACCAACCCATTCAAGGGCGTCAATGGTTCCACGGTCAAGAGAGGTATACAGCTCGCCTGCCGGAATATTGGTTACGTTAACACCAAGTTTTGCAAATACTTCACCGGCAAGACCGGGAATACGCATTTTCAGGCCTTTCAGATCGTCAAGAGAGTTGATCTCTTTTTTAAACCAGCCGCCCATCTGTACGCCGGTGTTGCCGCCGGGAAAGTTAAGCACTTTAAATTTATCATAGACCTGCTGCATATACTTCATACCGTCATCATAATAAAACCAGGCATATTGCTCTGCAGTAGTCATGCCAAAGGGAATGGTGGTAAAAAAGATGGTACTGATATCCTTACCTTTCCAGTAGTAGGAGCCACTGTGCCCCATCTGGTATTGCCCGCCTTTAACCATGTCAAGAATGCCAAGAGGTGCCTTATGCTTTTCCTTGCCTTCAACCTTGATGATAAAGGTACCGCCACTCATCTCCTTGACCATTTTTGCAAGATTTGCCGGAGGAGAAGCAAGGGGGGTAAGGGTTGACGGCCAGGTCTCAGCCAGTTTCCATTTTACAACTTTTTCAGCCATTGCCGGACTCGCCAGCATGGCAAGAGCGGCAGCGGCCACCGCAATCTTGGCAATAAATTTCATGGTTACTCCTTGGAAAAATTAATACATAAAGAATACTCCGGAAAAATTCTTCCGGAAGCGGTAAACGCAGTTTAGTTCATAATGCGCATATTTTTTTTTACAACATTTTTCGTAACTGTTCAGCTGCACCCCATCTGTACAGTTCCAGACCACACGTTATGCCAAAGTCGTGGCGCTTACCTGAATAGTTACCATTTTTCCCTAAAAATCATGTGCTGGAACGGCCAAAGTATTCTTTGGCCATTGCAACTTCCTCTTTTGAGCCGATTATCAGCGGAACACGCTGGTGTAAATCGGTTGGCTCAATATCTAAAATATTACGCCCGTCATCTGTGACAGCCATCCCACCGGCCTGTTCGACAACCATGGCCAGGGGAGCCGCTTCATATAACAGGCGCAGCTTACCTTCGGGCTTGTCTGTACATTTATTATCCCGGGCATAGAGAAAGACCCCTCCCTTGATAAGATTACGATGAAAATCTGCTACAAGAGAACCAATATAACGCAGGCTGTATGATCGTTCGCCACGATAATCAAGATCCTTTAAATGATCTATATAGTCACGAGTGTTCCTGTGCCAATACTTTGCATACGCCTCATTGACGCTATAGTATTGTGAACGTTCAGGAATTCGAATCTCTGGATGCGAAAGGAAAAACTCGCCAACACTTGGGTCAAGGGTAAACCCGTGTACACCATCTCCGGTTGTATAGACGAGCATGGTACTGGATCCGTAAATAATATATCCAGCGGCCACCAGATCACGCCCCTTCTGAAGCAGATCATCCCGAACCCCCTGTTTGCCCTTACTCTTGCGTTTATGAATGGCAAAAATGGTGCCGATGCTCACATTGACATCAATGTTTGACGAGCCATCCAGCGGATCAAAGGCAACGGTGTACTTCCCCTCGTAGCCATCAAGCACAGGGATAATTCCTTCGTCCTCTTCAGAACCCATAACGCAGATATACCCGCATTGTTCCATACGCCTTTTAATGGTCTGATTGGCAAATTCATCGAGTTTCTGGACTTCTTCGCCCTGGATATTGGTTTTTCCAGATTGACCAAGGATATCTGCAAGCCCGGCCATGTTGACTTCTGCACTGATAATTTTACCGGCGACTATAAGTTCGTTGAGTAATCCTGTCAGTTCGCCCGTTGCCTCTGGATGAAGCATCTGGCTGTCCATGAGCTGACGGCTTACGGTAATTCCCTTACGCTTGGCCATTCCTGTCTCCTCTTTCTCTAGTCATTTTCTCTTTTCTTAGACGGTAAACGACATATTAAATGCGTTTTGAATTTGTCAATACGGCTGATTCCGTAGTACTCATCGAGGCAGCCACTTCCCGGCCTCTGGCAGGCAAAAAACATTGCTTAATTCTTTTTCCAATTTCGTACCAGATTAACAAGCGTCCGGACCGCTATTCCCGAGGGGCCTTTTGGCACATAACTTTTTTCTGTAAAATTCCACGCTGTCCCGGCAATATCAAGATGAGCCCATGGGGTGTCCCCTACAAACTCCTGTAAATAGCAGGCGGCTGTAATTGTTCCTCCACCCTTTCCTCCGATATTTCGTATATCTGCCACCTTGGAGTTAATCTGCTTGGAGTACTCCGGTCCAAGCGGGAGCCTCCAGAGGGGCTCACCGGCCCTCTCTCCTGCGTCCAGAATCTTCGCAACCAGTTCATCATCAGTTGAAAGCAATCCGGTTCGATGATGACCAAGCCCTACAATAACAGCGCCCGTCAAGGTTGCAAGATCTACCACAGCATCCGGCTTATAGGTCTTTATACCATAGGCAAGAGCGTCGGCCAGTATTAACCGGCCCTCAGCATCAGTGTTTATGACTTCCGACGTTATGCCGCCATAATGAGTGATAATGTCACCCGGCTTAATGGCCGAGGCCCCCGAGAGATTCTCAGTGGCAGGAATCAACGCCACAACATTGATCCCTTTGGGACGTTCTTTTGCAATGACCTGCATGGCACATATAACTGCTGCTCCACCACACATATCATATTTCATGTCTTCCATTCCGGCGGCTGGCTTGAGGCTTATGCCTCCCGAGTCAAAGGTCAGTCCCTTGCCTACAAGCATGAGTGTGGGCCATTTTTTTGCGCCCTTATACTTCAAGATCACGAGTTTGGGCGGTAAAGCCGACCCCTGATTAACTCCAAGGATACCTCCCATCCCGAGCTTTTTCATGGCTGATTTATCAATTATCCTGCAGGAAAGATCAGATGCCGAGGCAACATCACGTGCAAACTGGGCAAATTGAGCCGGTGTCCAGCCATTGCCGGGTTCATTTGCCATATTTCTGGCTACGCACGCAGCCTCTGCAGCCCTTTTACCTGCGTTCATGCCCTGACGAACCCGGCTATGCTCTAACCCACCGTCATGCAGCAAGCATTGCTTAATGCGTACCTTTATATCCTCACTCTTATGGCCGGTTTTATATTTGTCAAAACGGTAGTTCGAAAGAATCAACCCTTCAGCCATGCTTTCAGCAACTGTTGCTGCTGGAAGTCCTGTTTTTTCTGGAAGCACAGCCATTAATCTTTGTACTTTCAGCCGATGGGCAATGCTGACAGCCGTACCCGCAGCAAGCCGGATCTGTTCCCGGCAAAGATTTTCATCTTCATTGAGTTTTCCAAGACCGACGACAAGAACTCTGCGTGCAGAAAAGTCCTTATCCGCAGAATTGGGATAAAACCAGTAAGATTCACCTGTCTTGCCGGTAAAATCTCCTGATTTCCAAGCATTCCTTATACTTCTTCGTATTGCGCTTCTTGAACTTGAAACAGTCTTCTTGCCGCTTTCAGCAAGAAAATATACTAACATATCACCTGCGAATCCGGCTGTTTTTTTAGCACTGAGTTTGAGCATGACTACTCCTGTAAACGATTGCATCAAAAATCAGAAAACCACTGCCGAGGTAGTCTGATTCTGGCCTTTTTATACATGTATGGTAACTATGAATACAATAAATATATACTACCTTTTTCCGCTCAATTGGCAAAAGAGTTCTTTTCAGATAAGATAGCAAAAAAGTGAAAATGCACTCCTGCGCCGCAAGCGGGACGGGGTGTTTTATTTGTTTTACGCCCTAAAAACTTGATATTCAACCCGGGTACACAATAAATCATTTCTGATCGGAGGTTAATCTTGATCCTGGAACTCATCCTCGCCGTCTGCCTGGCAATTAGTATTTCCGCAACCTGTAGTGTTTTTGAGGCAGTGTTGTATTCCCTGCCCATGAGCCGGGTGGAAATGCTGATTAAACAGCAGCCGGTTACCGGTAACATATTAAAAAAACTAAAAGAAAATATCGATCACCCCATAACGGCCATTCTGACCCTCAACACCATCGCCAACACCATGGGAGCCGCAGTAGCCGGGGCGGCGGCAGCTTCGGTTTTTGGGGACAATAACGTCATCTGGTTTTCCCTGTTTTTTACATTTGCCATCCTGCTGCTTTCGGAAATTCTCCCAAAAACCATCGGCGTGGAATTCAACTCTGCTCTGGCACCATCCATTGCCCGTCCACTGCAATGGATGGTCATTCTATTGCACCCCATAATTTTACTCTGTCAGGCAGTAACCCGGCTGATTCCAAGAAAAAACAGCAACCAGATATCTGCTGACGAATTAACCACCATTGCCCATTTAAGCAGAAAATCAGGGGCCATTGAAAAAAATCAGGAAGAAGTTATTACCAACATTCTCAACCTCAATGAAAAAACAGTCCGTCAGGTCATGACACCGAGAACTGTAACATTCAGTCTCAAGCAGGACATGACTGTGGCCGAAGCCGCCCAACTCAAAGAACAATGGCGTACTCACAGCCGTGTACCAGTATATAACAAAACTTCAGATGATATAGTCGGGATTGTCCACAGTTACGAGGTTATGCTGGCTGTTGCCGATGACAGGCACGATCTCAAACTGTATAAAATAATGCATCCTGTCCATTTTGTGCCTGAAACAGCACCTCTCAACAAGGTATTTATCAATTTTTTTGAGAAACACCAGCATCTGTTTGTCGTTGTCGATGAATACGGCAGCGTCACCGGTGTAATCAGCATGGAAGACATCATTGAAGAGATTATGGGCCGGGAAATCGTCGACGAATCCGACCAGACCGGAGACATGCGGGCTCTGGCCCGAGAAAAAACCCGACCAGAGGCTTCATCGTAATGCAGGATGAGGCAGGTAAAAGACTATTTTCTTTTTCGCTTTGCTATTTTCTTTTTTTTCTTTTTTTTGGACAACCTCTGGGCATCAGCCAGTCGTTTCTCTGCTTTTTTGATTAATGTTTCCTGCGACCCAAGCGCCCTTCCCTTTACTGTGGGGCTGCGCTGAACATATGTGCCATCAGATTGCATTTCCCAGGCACTGCGGGTATCTGCCAACTGTACATCTAAAATCTCCCGCAATTTTTTCTGTAAATCTAAAGGTTCGATAGGTGTGATAACCTCAACCCGTTTTTCCAGGTTTCTTTTCATAATATCAGCAGAACCAATAAAATATTCTTCCTTGCCTCCATTATAAAAATAATATATCCGGCTGTGTTCTAAAAAACGGCCGACAATGGATATTACCCGGATGTTATCAGACAACCCTTTAATTCCCGGCCGGAGACGACAGGTATCGCGAACGAGCAGATCAACCTGTACTCCTGCCATGGAGGCACGGTACAGGGCCGCTGTAATATCTTTGTCTTCAAGAGCATTGGTCTTAAACTGGATGCGGCGGGGCTGTTTACCTTTTTTAGACCGGATCTCCCTGTCGATTTTTTCGAGCAGGGCTTTTTTCAGAACCTTAGGTGACGGGAGAAGTTTCTTGTAATTTCTATCAGGAGCATAACCCGTTGTCAGATAGTTAAACAGCTCGGTAAGATCATCACCTATCTGGCGGCCCGAGGTAAGCAAACCCAGATCAGAATAAATGCGGGCAGTCCCGGCATGATAATTCCCAGTGCCGATATGAGCATAACGGCGCAATCCGTCATAATCTCTGCGTATGACAAAAATAACCTTTGAATGGGTTTTCAGGCCGACAACTCCATATGTTACATGTACCCCGGCCTGTTCAAGATAACCTGCCCAATGAATATTTGCCGATTCATCAAAACGGGCCTGCAGTTCAACAACAACAGCCACCTGCTTGCCATTATGAGCGGCGTCGAGCAGGTATTGAATGATTCGTGAATCCGATGAAGTCCGGTACAGGGTCATTTTAATGGCCAGCACCTTGCGGTCGACACTTGCCTCTTTTAAAAATCGCTCGACTGAGCTGTTAAACGATTCATAGGGGTGCTGTAATAAAAGCGCTCCTTCCTCCCGGATAACATGAAAAATATTTGGTGAATCACCGGACAGACGGGCATGGTCTACAGGCTGATGAACGGGATAATGCAGATCAGGTTTATCAA
>QNYF01000087.1 GCA_003978695.1 Desulfobulbus sp.
GGTGGCCTGCCGTTTTCTGCTGTTATGGGTGATTTTCTCATTATTGACTCACAGATGTATCTTGCGGTTATTCGGGAGCATGAAGTTGCTGTTTATAAAGTACAGGATAAAAGCACAGAGCTTGTAGCAAGCATCAAAAGCCCGCTCGTAAAACTCCTCTCTGTCAGCTGGTGGCAGCCTGCTCAGGGGGGCAAATATTTAGGTGTTACGGGCTACGATAAAGACGAGGAGCAGGTCAGCTCAATGGTGTACAGGTACAGCAAAAACAGTCTTTCGCTTGTTGAAGAGCAGTTGCCATATATTCTCGCGGGTAATGATCTTGATGGAAACTCTCAGCCCGAAACCATGCTTGCGCAAGATTTTGATCAGGATGTTTTCTTTGGCAGAACCATCAAACAACTCCAGGTCTCCGGCGGGAGTGTGCAGGCGACAAAGTATAGTGGAACGCTTCCTGTATCCTATAGGGTCTCCGGCGGCACAGTGCTTGATGGCGGTAAAACAGCTGCTTATGTCCTGGGTAACAGATTGCACCTCGCCATTGATGGTCGTGAAGTGTATACAAGCGGTAAGGAAATGGGCGGCAGTGTTTCATCGGTTCGGTATGTACAAAATCCCGATGATATTAATCCGCTTTTTTCAAATGCAAAAATAGAGTTGAGTCCCATTGGTGTTGATGTAGATGGTGATGGAACTCAGGAAATACTTATTCCCAGTGCAGACCTTTCAGCTTTCACCACCGTGGGGGGGGCAAACAGTATTAAGAAAACATGGGTTTCCGTGATAAAGAAAACCGGAAATGGAACATATATGAAAGGCAAAATCGGTGGCGAGTATGATCAGTATATTCAGGCCATGGGCGCAGACAACGGTGCTTTATATCTGTTAACGGTCAATCCTGGCGGGATATTTTCCGGGGCACAGGGAGGGAGCCAGTTGCTGGTCCTGCCGTTTAAGGAATAGAGAAGGTTGTTTCAGGGTGAAAGAGTTGCCGCTTTGAGTGCAACTTTGGGCCATACCTCTTTGGGTGTGGCCTTTTTTTGTTTCAGAGGAGAAGTTTTATCACGAAGATGTGTACTTTACTCATGCCAGGTTGCAGGATATTTGAATCAATATAAAAATACAAAAACTTGTCCACTTATCTCTTGACGCACGAGGTTTTTTGATTTAATAAAAGTGTTTGAAGTAGAAAAATTTGTATTTATGTAAAAATTTGTATTTTATGTAGTGTAAATCTATCTGTATTTAAGGAGAGAAAAAAATGAGTGAAGTGAAATGGGGTTGGAAAAAAACCCGGTCAATTTTTGCTGCAGTTGTTGTATCTTCAGCAGTTGTTGGCATGGCATCCACAGCGATGGCAGGAACCCGCGGCCAGTCTGAGCAAGATCTGAAATCTATGGTTGAGCAGCTCAAACAAACTGTTCAAACCCTTGAGCAGAAACTGGCAGTCATGGAAGAAAACCAGACAGCAGCCGACAAAGCTATCCAGGAAGTCGCCAACCAGAAAAATGACTCTGGTCTGCTCCTGCCCGACAACACCACCATGAAACTGTACGGTTATGCTAAACTTGATGTTATGTATACCGACCAGGACGGCGGCGGCAAGTTTGCCTATACACCAAGCGCGGTACTTCTTGATAAAGATGAAGATGCTCACGCTGATAATGCTTTTCTGATGCATGCACGCCAGACCCGTCTTGGTTTTGCCACTTCCACTGATACTCCTTATGGGAAATTCAACACCAAGATCGAAGGCGACTTCTACGGCTCCGGCGGTAATGAGGTATACAGTAACTCCTGGGGCTTCCGTCTTCGCCGTGCATACGGTGAGCTTGGTAATTTCCTGATTGGTCAGGAATGGTCAACATTTGTTGATCTTGCTGCCTATCCTGAAACCATTGACTTCGGTGGTGCAGTAGGCAGTCTCTTTATCCGTCAGGCAATGATTCGTTATTCACAGGGATTTGAAGGTGGATCGTTCCAGTTTGCCATTGAGAATCCGGAATCAAATTTTGCGACAAAGACCATTGATGCGAATGGTGTTGAGTCCGATGCTTCTTTTGGCAGCGGTAACGAGGTTATGCCCGACATCATTGCTCGTCTGAATCTTGATCCCGCCTTTGGCCATTTTTCTGTAGTAGGTATGTTACGTCGCCTGAGTTATGATGGTGTGCCATTTGCCGGTAACACCTTTGGTTACAGTGCTGGACGATTCGGTGAACATAGTGATGCGGGACATGGCCCAAGTGATGATACACTGGGCTACGCTGTCAGCCTTAATGCTGTTATCCCGACTTTTGGCAAGGACAACTTCCATTTTGAGGCCAACTACGGAACAGCTCTAGGCCGTTACCTGACTGCAGGTTTTCAGGAGGCTTTTGTTAATCCTCTTACCGGTGATATTGAGACCAATGATCAGTGGGGTGGGCTTGTCAGCTACCAGCATTTCTGGACCGACAACCTTCGTTCTACGCTGGTTTATTCTCTGGCAGAGCGTGACAATGATTTGAGTTATGTTACAGCTGGCGCTGAAAAAAGCTACCAGTCAATTCATGCTAACCTGATGTGGAGTCCGGTTCCACGTGTAGATGTAGGTGTTGAGTACATCTGGGGGTATCGTGAGCTTGAGAACGGTGACGACGGCGATATGAATCGAGTACAGGCTGGTTTTCAGTTTAATTTCTAAGAAATTTTTTTGTAACACCTGTAACACCGTCTAGTTTAAACGGCAGGCCCTCGGGTCTGCCGTTTTTTTTGGTATGTATTCTCGTAGTTTCCCTCCCCCTTTTTTTCGTGTTGTAGTTACTTGTACACATTTTTAATTCAGCTCTTCCCGTTGCATCCTTTTTGCTGTTAATCTCCTGAGGTTTAGATTGAGTGTTATCTTGTGTTAGAGCAGGCTTTGTCTTGTAGGTAGTATTGACGGTTATAAAGAATTTATCCAGCCGGAAAAAGAAAAGGCAGAAAAAATGTGTAACTCTTCAGCTGCACCCCATCTCGGGGTAGTGGCTTACCTGCGACAATATGGTGCACATCTGAGCAGTTACAGACCACACGTTATGCCAAAGTCGTGGTGCTACCTGTGAATAGTTACAACAATATCAAGGATGCCAGAAGACGTGGAAGTGCTGGTTGTACAGCGATTGTTATTGTGTCAAGTCGAGTAAGCGATCAGTGTGGAGAAAATGGGATTGCCTGAGGTCGTGAAGGAGTGTCCTGGGTTTGTAAAGGTCTGGGGCAGCGTATGATACCTGCAAAAGACTTTGCAGGTATCATAACCAAAATGGGTAAGTAGGGTCCTCCTAGATAATCGGCTTCATGGCACCCATGTAGGAACGCAGTTCTTCGCCGATAATCTCTACACCTGTGTAACGGATAGACTCGTTGGTTTCAATAAGTTCGATGTTGTTTACTCCGTGGTCGTCAATGGCCATTCCCTTGCCGATAACCTCGGTGGTAACTGATTTCATAAAATCCTGCAGCAGCGGGTATGCTGCATGGTTGAACAGATAACAGCCATATTCTGCGGTATCAGAGATAACCACGTTCATCTCGTAGAGTTTTTTACGGGTTATGAGGTTTGCTATAAGAGGAACCTCATGCAGGGACTCGTAATAGGCTGATTCTTCTTTGATGCCAGCGGAAACCATGGTGTCAAAGGCCAGTTCCACGCCGGTCTTGATCATGGCAACCATAAGAATACCTTTGTCAAAATATTCCTGTTCACTGATCTCAGTCGCAGCAGCTTCTGTTTTCTCAAAAGCAGTTTCACCGGTTTCCTTGCGCCATTTAAGGAGATTGGCATCATTATTTGCCCAGTCTTCCATCATGGTTCTGGAAAATTCACCAGACATGATATCATCCATGTGTTTGTGGAAGAGTGGTTCGAGAACCTGCTTCATGGCGAGGGAAAGTTCATTGGCCCTGATCTTTGCCGGATTGGACAACCGGTCCATCATGTTGGTAATTCCACCATGTTTCAATGCTTCGGTGATGGTCTCCCAGCCGTACTGAATGAGCTTGACCGCGTAGGCCGCGTCCATGCCTTCGTCGACCATTTTCTCAAAACAGAGCAGGGACCCTGTCTGGAGCATCCCGCAGAGAATGGTTTGTTCACCCATGAGATCTGATTTGACCTCGGCAACAAATGAAGATTCAAGGCATCCTGCCCTGTCACCGCCTGTACCTGCCGCATAGGCCTTGGCAACATCCCAGCCAATGCCCTGAGGGTCATTTTCACCATGCACGGCAAGCAGGGTGGGGACACCAAAACCGCGTTTATATTCTTCACGAACCTCGGTTCCGGGAGATTTGGGGGCAACCATGACAACGGTTATGTCATCACGAATCTTCATCCCCTCTTCTACAATGTTAAAGCCGTGTGAGTAGGACAGGCAGGAATTCTTTTTCATAAAGGGCATGACCGCCTTGATGACGTTGGAATGCTGTTTGTCCGGTGTGAGGTTGATGACAAGGTCTGCATCCGGCAGCATCTCCTCATAGGTACCTACCTTGAAATTATTCTCTGTGGCATTCTTAAAGGACTGTCTCTTCTCGGCAATAGCCGCGTCACGCAGAGTGTAGGAAACGTCCAGGCCGCTGTCACGGAGGTTCAGCCCCTGATTAAACCCTTGAGCGCCGCAGCCGACAATAACGATTTTTTTACCTTTCAAGGCCTCCACGCCGTTGAATTCAGAGGCGTCCATAAAACGGCAGCGTCCCAGTTCGGCAAGCTGCAGACGAAGGGGCAGGCTGTTAAAATAATTACTCATGAAAAATCTCCCTGGAGTTATAAGTTTTGGAGGCAGCTGAACAGTTACAGGTCACAGGTTTTGTCAATATTACTAACTCTCTCAAGAGTTACGTTTAACATACGTTCATGTGCTGACACTGTACCAGCAGGAGCATGTCACTGCAAGCAAGAGAACGTATCTTGCTCACAACTTCACATTGATACTACTATACCTGTGTATTTCGTTGCGTAAAGTGATTTATGCGATATATAATATTGCTATTACTGCAACAAGGACAAGTGCGTGAATTATTATGGATATCAGAGAGCTTCATTCTTTCATTCATCTGGCTGACAGTCTGCATTTTGGCAGGGCCAGCAGGGCCTGCAACATCACGCCGTCTGCGCTTACCCGCACCATACAACGCATTGAAGATGAAGTAGGAGAGCGGTTGTTTGTCCGTGATAATCGATCTGTTGCGTTAACGCCCGCGGGTGAAATTTTTGGGGAATATGCACGGGATGTAATACGACGGCAGGAACAACTTCAGCTTCAGCTTGCCGGAGGGCGCAGGCTCGGCGGCACACTCTCCATATATTGTTCTGTCACTGCAGCCTATTCGATTTTGCCTTCGTTGTTCCGGAAGTTCCGTTCAGCTCATCCGGGAGTGCATATCAAACTGCAGACAGGTGACGCTGCCCTGGCCCTTGCCAGTCTCCAGAACAGAGAAGTGGATATCACCATTGCTGCCCTGCCCAAGAAGCTGCCGCAACGGGTGGAATACCATAAACTCTTACAAACGCCCCTGGTGTTTATCGCACCGGACATCTATCAGGATACAGTCTGTTACCGAAAGGGGGCAATTGACTGGCTGAACACCCCTATAATTATGCCTGACAGAGGATTAAGCCGACAGCGCATTGACCGCTGGTTTGCCGACAAAAAAATCATCCCCAATGTGTATGCGCTGGTTGCAGGTAATGAAGCCATCATTGCCATGGTCAGTCTGGGATGCGGGGTGGGGGTTGTGCCATTGTTGGTTTTGGAGCAAAGTCCGATACAGGAGCAGGTCCGTATTTTAGCCCTGTCGCCGGAACTGACCCCCTTTTCCATCGGTGTCTGCATTATGAAAAAGAAGCAGAGATTACCTCAGCTTCAGGCTTTCTGGGAAATTGCCACGGCCCGGACAGAGGAGAAAATGTTCTGTAGAGAAAGTGATTGACATCCTGCTGGATACCGAATAATTTTAGATGTTCAGGTAATTAAACATTAAATATGCAGATGGGACATGCCATTTTTGAAAAGGATGTGATTGTTCATGATTGAAGTAGAAGTCAGGGGAGACCTTGAGTACGCTATCCGCCAGCTGAAAAAGAAACTGCAGATTGACGGTATTAAACGCGAACTCAAACGACGTGAATACTATGAAAAACCCAGTATAAAAAAACGTCGTAAGTCTGCAGAAGCCCTACGTAAACTTCGGAAGTACAACCGAATGAAAAATCGCTACTAGTTTATTGCCCCCACAGGTGTTGACCACCTGAGGGGGATTTATATTTCTCCAGTTCCAACGTGCTGCTCTGAAATCATTATCTCTTACAGAAAGCCTGGATCTCTTCCTTCAGTATCTCACCGTTCAGCGGCGTCTTGCCGACAATACAGTCAACAGCTACGGTTCAGATCTCCGTTTCCTTATAGATTTTCTTAAAAAAAGACGTGTTTCAAGTCCTGATAAAATAACGGCCAGACTCATCCGGACTTTTTTCCAGGAATGTTTTCAGAGACAGGTCAGTTCACGCAGTAATGCGAGGCGTCTGGCTGCGTTTCGGGCATTTTTTGATTTTCTCCTGTCGCAGGGGTATTTGCAAAAAAATCCGGTAGTTGATATTGATTCTCCCCGGATTGGCCGCAGTCTTCCCCATGCCCTGTCCGTAGCCGAGGTGGATTCTATTCTGGCACTTCCGGAAAAAATCACACCTCTTATCCTGCGGAATTATGCGATGCTGCATCTGCTCTATGCCACGGGATTGAGGGTGTCAGAGCTGGTCAACATCCCTGTTAACGGCTGCAATGTGAGCAGTGGTTATGTGAGAGTTCTCGGAAAGGGGAATAAGGAGAGGTTGGTGCCTTTTAATGCGGCTGCATCTGAAAGAATAGAAGATTATCTTGAACGCGGCCGGCCTGCTCTGCTAAAAAAAAGACCCAGTCCCCATCTTTTTGTCAGTAATCGAGGTAAGGCCATGACCAGAATCCGTTTCTGGCAGATTATTCGTGAGCTGGCAGTTATGGGGGGAATCACAAAAAAAGTCAGTCCTCATACCATGCGTCATTCTTTTGCCACTCATCTTCTGGAAGGAGGCGCAGATTTACGCTCAGTTCAGATGATGTTGGGGCATGCCGATATTGCCACCACGCAGATTTATACCCATGTAGACATAAAACGTCTTAAAGCTATTCATCAGAAATTTCATCCAAGAGGGTAAGGGGGTGAGATAGTGTCTGTCCAGAAATGAGAATTTTCGTTCGAGTTCAAGGAACATAGAAAAATAAAAGCGCAGCATATTAGACATATGTGAGCATTTTATTTTTCGTAGTGACGCAGAAATCGGGCGAAAAGGCCATTTATGGACAGACACGAGATAAGCATCATCGTTCCCGGGCCTGGAGCACTCGGGAACGATGTGAAATTATTTTGGCATGAGCCTGCTTTATATTTATAAGACACGTTTCAGGTTGCACAGCCTCTGGAAGCCGCATCCTGTTTGAGAGCGGGCATAACAGTTGACAACTCTATAAGCACGCCAAGGCCTTCCTGAACTTCCGGCCGTTTCAGAGCCGCCAGCATACCGAAAATTCCCCGAACGGGTTCCGTGGCATTCAGATCAAGGGTTTGCATTTTCATGCCCACCCGTTCCGTGACCCCAATCATGGTTTCAAAGGCTTCAAAAACACCCCGCTGTTTGAGACATTCAAGGCGTTCAACCAGATCGTTAAAGGCAAGAGTGGATAATGATCCGGCATCGCTTTTCATCTCCATAAGCGAGCCAAGCATTTTCATACTCTCAGCCAGGTTTCCCATGTTGACAACAAATTGTTTCAGAAGTTCCTTCAGGTCTTCTCCTTCAAAGCCATTTAAAGTGGTTTGCAGTTGGGCAACCAGTTCTTTAAATAAATCTTTTGAATACGGGGCAAAGTCCTGTTTGAATTCTATGACTCTGTCCAAAGCCTTCATGGCCTCAGTCAAATTCTTGCTCGAAGAGAGCATCTGTCCCACCATATCTGCCACATCTTCAAGTTCCACGCGTTTATCAAGCCCATTCAGCCGTGAAATAGATTCAATGACCATGGAGTTAATCAACGGTTCCATGTCCTGCTTCAGCTCGACATACGGTCGGATGGCTCGTTTGGCTTCCCGTACCTCTTCGGTGAGCTCGTCCAGGCGGGCGAGTATTTTTTCTTCATTGGTCATGGTACCCCCCTAATCCTGAACTTTACCCGCCAGTGACATCTGGGCCTCAAGAGGCATTTCTTCGCCGGTCACCAGTTTATTCCAATAGACCCATTTAAACATCATCTTGCCCCAGTGATTGGCTTTTGATTCCCCAAGCAGTGAAAATGGCCCCAGACCGGGCAGGGGGAATTTTCCGGGCAGTGGCTCGTATTCATAGTTGAAGTCGATAAGGGCTGCCTTGTCAAAACCGGTTTCAATGAAACAGTTGGCATGTCCGTCAAAATCAGGCTTCAGCTCTTCACCATTGATCTCCCGGATAAAGTTTTCAACCATTATTTCCGCAGAAAAATGGGCTACTGACCCGGCTTTGGAGGTCGGCAGGGTACCGGTATCACCAAGAACAAACATATCCTGGTGCTGCTCTGCCTTCAAGGTGTTGATATCGGTTTTAACATAGCCTATTTCATCCATTGCAATGCTGGATTTCACCAGATACCTGGCACCAACGTTGGGCGGGATGGAAACCAGCAGGTCAAAGGGGATTGCGTCTCCTGCCGCAGAGACAATGGTATTATCTGCACAGTTTACTTCAGCCAGATCATAACTTGCTGTCACCTTGATATTCTTTCTCTCAATGAGTTTGCTGAAAAAAGCTGAGGCCTTTGGTTTTGTAAAGGCCCCCGGCAACGGAGTGACAAGATGAATGTCAATCTGATCACGCAGGCCGCGTTCGGTGAAATACCAGTCTGCGAGGTAGACAAATTCAAGGGGGGCAACGGGGCATTTAAATGGAAATTCGGCAATATTCAGCACGAGTTTGCCTTTGCGAAAATTACGCATGGCCTTTTCAAGACTCACGGCACCGTCCAGAGTATAAAAATCAAAAATATTCTTGCGCCAGCCGTCCATCATCCCGGGAATTTCTTCCGGGGCAATATCTACACCTGTGGAGACAATGATTTTATCATAGGGGAAGGTACCGGCAGTGGTCTCAACGGCTTTATTCTCCAGATTAACATCAATAATCTCATCTACAACAAAATTGATTCCTTTGGAGATAAATTCCCCCCTGCTGCGAACAATGTCTGTTGCCTTGTATATTCCAAAAGGAATAAAGAGCAGTCCTGGCTGATAGACATGGCGGTCATCCTTATCTATTACAGTGATTGACCATTCTTCCCGATCGAGCAGCCTTCGCAGTTTATTTGCGACCATGGTACCGGCACATCCAGCTCCAAGAATAACCAGTTTTTTCACGATACACCTCCATATCCTGGATTTCTATATATCAGCTGCCGGTCAATCCGGGCAGCCTAAGTCGGGAAAAGTCATAATGTTGAGGAGTTGATCTATTTCGTGTACCACAATGTAGAGTATCGGTCAATAGGAATTATCTACATTGTGGTATATTTCATTGTTCGCAGAAAAAGATGAGAGTGTAACCTGAGGAAATAAATAGAGAAGATCAGGGGATGTTTGCAGGTGTATGTTAGTGTTTATGTGTGTCTATTCTGGTTTGTTGATAGTGTGCTGTTGATCAGCAAGGGAGATAACCGGGGTAGGAGAAGTCTGGCTGGCCAGAATGATGGTAAAGTTGATGGCTAATCTGTTGAGTTCCTTCTGTACTCGGGTATGGGCAAGTTCGGGATAATTATTGGTTTCACTGAGATGGGCGAGCACCACGTACTGAAGGGAAGAATGACTAAGACCCGCGAGAAAACGGGCTGCGTCACCATTGCCCAGATGACCCTGGTTTGATCTCACCCGTTGTTTGAGAGGCATGGGATAAGGTCCGTCCATGAGCATTTGCGGGTCATGGTTGGCCTCAAGAATGAGAGCGCCGCATTTATTGATATGGTGTTCAATCAATTTGGTTATTCGCCCGGTATCAGTGCAGTATCCAAGAGAATGGGCGGCATCGGCAATCACGAAACCAACAGGATCTTTTGTGTCGTGGGAGATCCGGAAAGGGTGAATTTCAAGGTCATGTATAAAGAATTTTTCACCTGTTTGAAATTCTTTCCTTTCATGGAGCTTTTTCACCCGTTTCTCAGCGGCCAGATGGGTTCCGGGGTTGGCGTAAACCGGAATATTGTACCGTCTGGATAAAACGCCTACTCCACTTATATGATCTCCGTGTTCATGGGTAACGATAATAGCAGTAAGATTTTCTGCTGTTTTGTTGATCAGTTCGAGCCTGCGTTGTATTTCCCTGCCGGAAAATCCTGCGTCAATCAACAGAGATGTTGAGCCTGACTCGACATAGGTACAGTTGCCTTTAGAGCCTGAGCCCAGTACACAAAAATTCATAAAGGCCGCTGATCAGATACCGGTGTGGCCAAAGCCACCACTGCCCCGCCCGGTTGTATCAAGGGCTGTAACAGGTTCCAGCCTGGCCTGGCAGACAGGAGCCAGCACCATCTGGGCAATACGGTCACCCCGGTTGATGGTAAAAATTTCTTTGCCAAGATTAATCAGTCCCACTTTAACTTCACCCCTGTAGTCGGCGTCAATTGTACCGGGCGAATTAATAATGGTGATGCCGCATTTAACGGCAAGGCCTGATCTGGGCCGTATCTGTATTTCGTAACCGCCTGGAATAGCCACCCCAAAACCGGTGGGAATGAGAGTAATTTCACCTGGTTTGATATGTATTGTTTCAGTAATTGCAGCGGCTATGTCCATTCCAGCGGAGAGCGCTGTCTCGTAGGCGGGCAGGGAAAGATCTTTACAGGATTCAGGGGCAAACCAGCAGAACTGGACAGGTATCTGTTGCATGGAATCTCGGTTGTCTGGGGGTGTTTGGGTTGTGGACAGTTATAAAAAAAATGGTAACTATTCAGGTAGCACCACGACTTTGGATAACGTGTGGTCTGCAGGTTTTTCGCATCCACCTAAATAGTTAAAAATGATCATTATGCTTTGCTCGATGAGCTGGATGCCGCACAAGGTTCTTTACATGCCAACGGTGAACATTGATTCAAGATCGTGTTTTGAAAATGCCTTGAAGGCAAGCATTGTTTCAGTTTTGATAATATCTTTAATCCCGAGCATGGAATGTGTTACAAGATCCGCCAGATCGTCATTGGTCTTTACCCGGACAATGGCGACAAGATCATAGTTGCCGCTGACAGAATACACTTCGGAGATCCCTTTCATGCCGGCCAGCTTTTCAGCCACTTCAGTAATCTTGCTTCGTGAAGTGTTTATCAAAACGATTGAAGTAACCATATTGGCTCCATACGTTATTTTTTGGTTTTTTTCACCATGTTGTCAGAACAGGAACAGCACATGGCGCCACCGTCTTTATGGCACATGCCGGTCAGGCCGTGTTTGGTTTTACGCAGTCTGCGGCGGCAGAAGTTGATAAACAGGCCAATACCGACAATGGTGATAAAGGATATGGCAAAATTAAACAGAAAGAATTGCATCATCCACCAAAGTCATCAAAATGAATATTTTCCCTTTCAACACCAAGATTATCCAGCATTTCAAGCACTGCTTTGGTCATCATTGGCGGCCCGCACATAAAGTAATGGACATCCTCAGGTGCTGCATGATCCTTAAGATAATTATCATACAACACCTGATGAATAAATCCCACATATCCGTCCCAGTCGTCTTCCGGCTGGGGATCGGACAGGGCAAGATTGTAGGAAAAATTAGGGAATTCTCTGGCAAGTTCTTCAAACTCATCGGCATAAAAAACTTCCTGCATACTGCGGCCGCCGTACCAGTAAGAGACTTTCCGGGTTGTTTTCTGACCTTTGAAAAGTTCAAAGATATGACTGCGCATGGGAGCCATACCGGCCCCGCCACCGACATAGATCATTTCAGAGTCGCTGTCTTCGTTAATGAAGAACTCTCCAAACGGTCCGGAAATGGTTACGGTATCGCCGGGAACCAGTTTAAAAATATAGGATGAGGCGATCCCGGGCGGAATGTCCGGCGGGCTGCCGGGAGGTGGGCTGGCTATACGAACGTTGAGTTTGATGATTCCCTTCTCGCCGGGATAGTTGGCCATGGAATAGGCCCGCGTGACCGGCCCGAAGACGTGGGATTCATACTGAAACATTTTAAAATGCGTCCAGTCTGAACAATAGCGGTCATCAATGTCAAAGTCCCGGTAGGCCAGGGAATGAGGTGGCACCTCGACCTGAATATAACCACCAGCCTTAAAGTTGACTTCTTCACCGGCAGGAAGTTCCAGTACAAGTTCTTTTATGAAAGTAGCCACGTTGTTGTTGGAAAGGACTTTGCACTCCCATTTTCTGGTTTCAAGCATTTCCTGGGGGATAACTATATCCATATCATGCTTGACCTGCACCTGACAGGCCAGCCTGACCCCGCTGTTCGCCTCACGAAGGCTGACATGGGAGCGTTCAGTGGGAAGAATAGTGCCGCCGCCCTTTTGGACAACGACTTTACACTGGCCACAGCTTCCCCCACCGCCGCAGGCAGAGGGGAGAATGATGTCCTGTCCGGCAAGGGTTGTCAGCAATTTGCCGCCGGTATCAGCAGTAAGTGTTTTTTCCTCGTTTATTCGAAGTGATATCGAACCATCCGGCATAACGAGTTTTCTGGTCACGGTAATCAGAGTGACCATGATCAGCTGGATGATCAGAAAACAGATAACTCCGACATATATTTCATGCATGTGTGCTACTCCACAAATCAATCAGCATTCTTTCAGATAGTGATGAATTCATCCCAGCTTTAAACCGCCCAGTCCCATAAAGGCAAGGGCCATCAATCCGGCAGTGATAAAGGTGAGCCCCAGACCTCTGAGTCCGGCAGGAGGATTCGCGTATTCAAGTTTCTCTCTAATGCCTGCAAGAGCAACCACTGCCAGAAGAAAACTCCCGCCTGAACCAATACCGTAAGCAACACTTTCGGCAAAGGTATAGTCCCGTTCCACCATAAAAAGTGTGGCACCGAAGATTGCGCAGTTGACGGTTAAAAGAGGCAGGAAAATTCCCAGAGTGTTGTACAAACCGGGCATGAACTGGTCTATAATCATTTCCATGATTTGAACAACGGCAGCAATAACTCCGATATAGATTAAAAAGCCAAGAAAGGTAAGGTCTGTACCGGGTTGTCCCGCCCAGGCAAGAGCTCCGGGTTTGAGCAGATGATTTAAAATAAGATTATTGATAGGGACCGTGATCACCGTCAGAACCAGGACCGCAACCCCAAGGCCGTTTGCCGTTTTCACCTTTTTGGAGATCGCCAGAAAGGTACACATCCCCAGGAAAAAACTTAAAGGGAGGTTTTCAATAAAAAGCGCCGTAAAAATTATGTTAAAATAATGACCCATCAGTTGTTCTCCTGTTGATCAGGATCCATGGTACGAAGCAGCCAGATAAGCAGGGCAATAAGAAAAAAGGCACTTGCAGGCAGCAGGAGAAGACCGTTGCGAACATACCAGCCGCCGTTTGAGGAAAGTTTAAGGATTTCATAGCCAAACAGAGAACCGGAACCGAACAACTCCCGGATAAAAGCAACCACCATCAGGACAAAGCCATAGCCCAGCCCGTTGCCGATGCCGTCGATAAAACTGGCCTTGGGCGGGTTGTTCATGGCAAATCCTTCGGCTCGTCCCATGACAATGCAGTTGGTAATGATCAAGCCTACGTAAATGGAGAGTTGTTTGGAAAGGTCAAAGTAAAAGGCTTTTAAAATCTGATCGACCAGAATAACCATGGTGGCAATAACGGTAATTTGGATACCGATGCGCACCGAGTTTGGTATATGATGCCGGACAAGGCTTATGGCAAGACTTGAAAAGGCTACCACAACTGTCACGCAGACAGACATCACAAAGGCTGTGGACATCTTGCCGGTGACGGCAAGAGCCGAGCATATCCCAAGGACAAGCAGGGCAATGGGGTTGCGCTGGAGAATGGGATGCGTCAGAAGTTGCCTGGAAGTTGATTCAGCCATTTTTTTCCTCCTCCTGCTGAAGCCGGTCGAGAAAGGGCTTAAAGCCTTGTTTGTCAAACCAGAAATGAAACAGCCGTTCAACGCCATTACCGGTCAATGTGGCACCGGACAGGCCATCAACTTCATGCAGAGCTGCCTCGCCGGTGGCCTTGCTTTTTCCTTTGACGATTTTCAGAGCGACCTTCCCGTTATCGTCATACAGTTTTTTTCCCTGCCAGGAAGCCAGCCATGCCGGGTTTTCTATTTCTCCGCCAAGGCCTGGGGTTTCACCGTGTTCGTAAAAGGCGATGCCGCAGATTGTTTTCAGATCACCATTGAGGGCTACATAACCGTACATGGTTGACCAGAGGCCCTTGCCGCGAACAGGCAGGATGACTTTACTGAGGCGGTTGTTTTTCTTGACGAGATAAACAAGGGAGTATTTTTCCAGACGCCGCAGTCCCGCAGGGTCTTCGTCCTTAGGCAGCAGGCGACTGCGTTGTTTATCATTTGTTGATGCCAGTTGATCAAATTGTTGTACGGATATTTCGTTTTCAGGGATAAATTTACCGCTGGCAAGGTCAATGATGCGTGGTTGAATGGTTGCAAAGACCTGATCAATATTTTTTTCAGTAGTGAAGAGATCAGCGGCCAGTAAAATATTTTTTTTCCGTTCCTGAGCCCGGTTGGCTTCCTGTCTGGGCCGAAGGCCGACTGAAGCAAGTGAAACCAGAAAGGAGCAGACAAAAGCGAGAACAAGAACCGTATAAAAAGGTCTGAAAAAGGATTCCTTAGCCATGACGGAGCATCCTTCGTTTAATATTGGCCTGTTCGACAAGGTAATCAAACAGGGGGGCAAAGACATTGCCAAGGAGAATTGCCAGCATTACTCCTTCTGGGAATCCGGGGTTGGCCACTCGTATCAGAATGGCCAGGAGACCAATAACAAAACCGTATATCCATCGTCCTGTTGTCGTATGGGGGGCTGTTACCGGATCGGTAGCCATAAAGACCAGACCAAAGGCAAAGCCGCCAAGCACCAGGTGCCAGTGCGGAGGTACCGAAAACATCGGGTTTGATCCGGAACCAATTGTCAGAAAGATCATGGAACAGACAAAACCACCTGCAAGCATGCCAGTCATGACCCGCCAGGAGGCAATACCCGTGACAAGCAGGGCCGCTGCCCCGATCAAACAGGCCAGAGTTGAGGTCTCGCCCATGGAACCGGGAATGGTGCCGATAAAGGCCTGCCACCAGGGGAAATCAAGAGCTGCGACAGCATGTCCGGGAACAGCCGAGGCAAGTGTTGTCAAGGCCGTGGCACTGCTCAGACCGTCAACAGCCGTCCAGACCTGATCGCCGCTCATCTGGGCTGGATAGGCAAAAAAAACAAAGGCACGGGCGGCAAGAGCAGGGTTCATAAAATTAAGACCAACTCCACCGAAGGCCTCTTTGGCAAAGATAATACCAAAGCTGATCCCAAGGGCTACCTGCCAAAGGGGAATGGTGGGCGGCAGAATAAGAGCAAAGAGAAGACTGGTTACCAGAAAGGCCTCGGACATTTCATGGCCGCGGACGATATTGAACACACATTCCCAGAATCCGCCCGCAATAACGCTGGTCAGGTAAATGGGCAGAAAGTACAATGCGCCGTGGTACAGATTAGAGGTCATGCTCGCAGGGTCACAGCCAATAGGGGCAAGTAATGTGCCCCGCCAGCCTGAGGGACAGGAAATACCCAGATTGTGCAAGGCAGAATTGGCCTGATATCCTGTGTTCCAGATAGCCATGATCACGCAGGGCAGCAGAGCCACGATAACTGAAATCATGATTCGTTTCAGGTCCATGGCGTCACGGACATGGGGCGCAGTTCCTGCCCGTTCTCCACTGCCGAACAGAAAAGAGTCAGTGGCCTCAAAAAGCGGGAACCAGCGGTGCAGTCGCCCCCCAGGTTGAAAATGGGGCGCTACCCGGTTAAAAATTCTTTCAAGTGGTTTCATTGATTCTTCAGCAGTATATTATCTGGGTGAACCAGTTTTTGGCAATGTATCATGTAACCTCAACATTCACGGTCAATACGTGTCAGCATGGCCCGCAGCATGGGGCCAAAATCATTTTTTCCGGGGCAGACCAGTGAACAGAGTGCGAGGTCTTCCTCGACAAGCTCCAAAACCCCAAGTGCTGCCGCCTTTTCCAGATCATCAGTGGCCAGGCTTTTCAGGAGCGAAGTGATGACAAAATCAAGCGGCATTACTTCTTCGTAAACCCCCAGCGGGAAGATAACCCTTCGCCCTCCCCAGGCTGCGGTAGTCATGGAGAAGCTCTTGATATTCATAAAGTTTGAGAAAAAGAGTCTCTTGGTGGAAAAGCGGTCCCGCCCCGGCATCATCCAGCTGAACAAGCCACGTCCGTCTCCTTCGGCAAGGGCACATATCTGGTGATGATATCTGCCGAGGAATGCATGGGATTGACTGTACTGGCGGCCATTGAGCACAGAGCCGGAGAGCAGCCTGATGTTTTTGTCTTCCGCCTCTTTGGGGCAGAGTTCCGCAAGGCTTGCTCCTGACCGGGTTCGTAACAGATGCGGTTTATCTATGGCGGGACCGGCCAGCGAGACAATGCGCTCCGTCATGATTCTGCCGGTACGAAACAAATGGCCGACGGCAATAACGTCCGGATAGCCGATAAACCAGACAGTCTTTTTCTGGTGAACCGGGTCAAGAAAGTGGATATGCGTTGAGGGCAGCCCTGCTGGATGCGGACCATGAAACTCAGCATCAATAATGCCGCCAATACTCCGGCCGGGTATGCCGGGGCTGCCATCCGTACATAAATAGGTGGTAGGGGCCAGACGCTGCACCATTTTCAGGCCCAGGAGAAAGTCTTCTTTATGCTCATTAATTATTACAGCGGGATCTGCCGCCAGCGGGCGGGTATCCATGGCAGTAATGAAAAGAGAGTTGGGGCATGAATCTACAGGGGGAATTTTATCATAGGGCCGGGTACGAAGAGCGGTCCAGAGACCGGATTTAACCAGCAGGTCACGAACTGTTTCGCCCCGGATTCCATCAGGGCCGTAATTTGCAGGGATGGAAAAAACCCGTTCGCTGCTGCCTTCAAGTTTAATAGTGATGGCTTCAAATTTTCGTTTGGCGCCACGCTGGATGCTGACAATTATGCCGGCACCGGGAGAAGTAAAGCGTACCCCGGGGTTCTTTTTGTCGATAAAAAGACATTGTCCAAGGGCTACACTCTCGCCTTCCTGAACAGAAAATCTGGGCTTGAGATCGACATAATCATCACCGAGCAGAGCAACATGTTTGACCGTTGATGCCGGGGCAATACTCTGTTCAGGCACCCCCTTGAGTGGAAGATCAAGTCCTCGTTTTAAATGAAATATTTTCATATCAGGCAGAAAAATTCGCACTCTTGTAGTGCTTGAGACTCTTGTCGATAAGATACCCTTCACACTCTGGTATTGAGTTCAGCAGAGCCAGGGTTTTTTTCGAGCCCATGACCATAGCCGCAGTCGCCAGACCATCGGCGAGGGCCACAGTGGGGGCGGTAATGGTTGCGCTTGCAAGCTCAGGAGGTGAGTAGCCGGTTTTCGGGTTTATTATGTGGTGCCGGCTGAAAGAGGAGTCGTACGCCTGCATATAGTCGCCGGAAGTGGCGACCGCTCTGTTGCATGTCTCAAGGACAACCATTTTTTCTCTGATTTTACGGCGGGGTGGGGTGATACCGATACGCCAGAGAGTATTACCGGGTTTTTTTCCGGAGACCATCAGGTCTCCTCCTGCCTCAACGTATGTTGTGGCAAAGCCGTTTTCTTTAAGTGTGGCCACGCCCTGGTCAACAATGTATCCCTTGCCTATACCATCCAGGGTGACGCCCATGCCCCGGTATTTCAAAGAAATTGCTGTCTGGTCGATAGAGACATGTTGAAACCCGGTCAGGGAGAGAGCTTGAGCGATTGCCGCCTGCTGAGGATTGGTGCTGTTCTGCTGCAATTCCAGCAGGGGAAGTACTGTAATATCAAAGGCTCCTTCGGTTGCGGTACTGATATGTTCAGCGAGTTTCAGGACATTGACTACATCCTGTTCCGGACGGGGAAGAAGGCCGGTTCGATTCAACTTTGCGATCTGACTTTGCCTGTCATGTCTGCTGAGATATTTTTCGAGGGTCAGCATGCGTTGAATTGTGGCCTCAACAGCATCTTCCAGGGCGCTCTGCTCCGGACCGTACAGGGTCAGGTTGAGTATCGTACCCATCATGGGCTGGCTTTTCTGCACAACCTTATAGTGATCTCCAGGCCGGTACAGACCAAGAGCCCAGCCAGCACCGGCGGCTCCGGCCACACCAACAATCTGCAGAAATTTACGACGATTCAGGTGAGGGTGTTGTGTTGTCTCTGTTTTCATGATGACGTGCGGATGTAGAAGGAATAATTCTTCAACTCCCCGAAGGGCGTTATCTCTTCCGTGATACATGGTTGGTATCGGCATCAACTTTAAAAAGATAACTCTTTGAGAGTACTGCCGAATACGACTCGTGTCAGAGGGAAATGTGAAGTAGCAGATCTATCTCTACTATACTTTCTGGCAGGGAAACAAGTTTTTTTCGGGCCGGATAGGGAAAATACAGAGAATTTTTTTGGGATTTCTTAAGCATAATTCTTTGTGGTACATCCCTGCCCGCTGGAGTCTGTAGATCATGCTATGGATAAAGTGTCTGGAAATGCGAGGTTAACGGCAGGAGCAGAAGAAACTCCTCTGGCATTACCAGGGGCCGCGTGGTACTCCTGCCTGTCAGGGGGGTATAGGCAGGAAAAGACAGTAGTTACGTAAAGAGTTACACCGTAATATCGGAATCTGCCTGTTTGCGAAGATATTCTGTCATTTCATGAGCAGATAAAGGGCGACTGAAAAAGTATCCTTGAATTTCATCGCATTTCTGCTGTCTGAGAACCGCCAGCTGGGCTTCGTCTTCCACTCCTTCAGCGATTACTCCGAGGTTGAGTCCATGGGCCATGGTGATAATGGCCAGTGTCAGCGCGCTGTCCCCTGGATTGTCAACAATATCGTGAACAAAACTCTGGTCGATTTTGAGTTGATCTACAGGGAAGTGCTTCAGGTAGCTCAGGGAAGAATAACCGGTTCCAAAAT